>RFIF01000068.1 GCA_003695655.1 Cyanobacteria bacterium J069 | reverse complement strand
TAGCCACCTCAGCTTTGCGTTGCAGAAAAGCGGGGTGGCTTTGGTTTTGGGGATTTTGCCCTTTCGCCAATGGAGTTTTACACTGCCATGAATTTTTCGCACGAATTGAGTCAGGAGTCAGGTGCCAGGAGTCAGGGGTCAGGCGGTTCGCTGGGCGATGCCAACACCCCATCACCCCAACACTCCGTCACTTCAACACCGCTCCACCTCGATCGCTTTACCAACGACGACCCCGACGTGTTGACGACGATTGTGATTGGGGGGCGATCGCACGTCCAGTCCTACATCCTGCGGCTGCACACCCTCGGCGTGGTGGAGGCGGGAGCCTGGAGCAAGCTGATTCCGTTGCCCAGTTGCCCTGGTAAGGTAATGAGTTTGGTGAATCAGGCGATGGTTTAGCGGAGTGGTAGGGTGATGGGGTGGCGCGTGGTGACACTCCATCACTCCACAACACGAGCCTGACATCTTCGGAACGGCACCCCTAATCTAGGGAAGCAATCTTTTCTAATTCCGTCACCAAAGACGGAAGGTCATGGATGACGGTATTCCAAACAACATCTTCATCCACATTGAGATAATCGTGAACTACTTTGCTTCGCATTCCGACAATTGCCTTCCAGGGAATTTGAGGATGAGCGGCTCGAAAATCCAAGGAGACTCGTCGCGCCGCCTCGCCGATGACCTGCAACAAATGCGTTAAAGACAAACGTAGCTGCTCATCCTCATCAAAATCCTCTCGACTCAACCCAGAAACAAAGCCGACCGCCTTATTTGCCGTATCAAGCATGTGCCCAATGTAAACGCGATCATCTCTTTGAGACATAGCAAACCTCTGCCTCTGCCAGAATGCGATCGCGAATTCGATGATTCAAAAATTTAGGGGTAACGAGATCGATTGAGCGTTTGCCAAATAGCTCAGACAGTTCTTCCTGAATTTGATACAGCTTGAAGAATCCGGGCGTAAAGCCGTCCTCAAACTCCACCAAAACATCTACATCGCTATCGGGCGCAAAGTCTTCTCTCAGCACAGAGCCAAAAAGCGCCAGCTTTTCAATATGCCAGCGATCGCACAGGGCAGCAATTTTGTGAATGGGAACGTCAATGTTTTGAACCTTCATCTCAAGCTCCGTTTTTTGGGCGATCGCCCCTTCTCCAGCACTCCATCACCCCAACACTCCATTACTCCTGCTTCCAAGGATAAACCGCACTTTTCACAGCCTCATAGTTTGCATCCAGCGCTGGCTCTAGCAGCAAAATCGCCGCAATTCGCCGGGCCATGTGGGTCACTTCTTGCACTTCTTCTTGCCGCAGGGGCCGCCCCAACAGTTCCAATTCACGATAGCTTAGCCACTTTTTGATCACCTGATAGCCGCCAATGGTGTAGCGCCACACGCGATCGGGGATGTTTTGCCAGTAGGCGATGTCGTTGAGATAGATATCGTGGGTTGATCCCCCTAAATCCCCCTTGATAAGGGGGACTTCCGGAGTTGATCCCCCTAAATCCCCCTTGATAAGGGGGACTTCCGGAGCGGCTCGGTTCCCCCCTCCTTGATAAGGGGGGCTAGGGGGGATCTCTTCCGGCAAATAATCCCGATCGCCCACTTTCCCTTTTCCCGGCATCGTCACCCCGCTTTGCCCTGCGTGGCCCCAGCCCGCCGTCAGCGCTAGGTCGGTGTTGGGGTCGAGGTTGCCGCCACCCACGCGACTCACCACGGCAATAGACCGCAGTTCTGGCCGCAGGCTGCCCGTCGTCACTCCCGGCACAGGCGTCTCCGGATCGAGCAGCGCCGCAATCTCTCGCCCCAGCGCCGCCGAAGCTAGCAACACCTCCCGGCGATCGGGTAGGGGGATTTGGGCCCAGTCTTGACGTAACGCACCGTCATTTTCATTGGCATACTTAGATGAATGGAGAATTGCAAGAACGTGATAGAAAAGATGTTCCGCATCCTGAAACGTGCCAATTGTCTTTAAATACTCAACTGCTTTATCCGATAGATTAAGCTTTAAGTTATTTTCAAGCTTACGCTCATCGTTTGGGTATAAATTAAGCTTCCCTTCCTCTAATTTAAGCAGTAGGGGAATGCAGCTCGCACCCCGATCCATTAAGTCTAAACATCCTAAATTACGAATAAACTGCGGTTTTGACCAATCTCGTCTCGCTTTTTGCTGAGAAATAATCCAAACGTTACCTTCAAACTTATGAGAGAAATATTCCGATCTTTTTTCGTCGAGAAGCTTTGTTTCTGGCTCCCAGTACAGCCAGCGAATATCAAAAGGACGATAGCAGTATCGAACAATTTTTTCAGACAGAAATCCTCTTTTTTGTAGTTGATTCCGAATGCTAATGGCTGGATATCGTTGACCTTCCACCATTGCAGTAGGAACAATTTTTTTCATTTCCTCATGACTAATTTCGGGATCAAAATACATTTCCATTCGCTTAGTCAATTCATCGCGATCAATATCCACGACCAAGCTGTCTCGACTGGTTTTCACGCCGGGAAAGGACGCTGGAAATAGGTCAAGCAGGGTCGGATAAGTATGGTAGTCGGCTTCAAATTTTCTAGGTTTTAGAGGGAGTCCAAGGGCGATCGCAGGTGAAAGCGATGTATATTGTCTCTCAAAGTCTGGATGATTCAAGCTGTTAACGAGTGCCTGTCTACGTTCTACCGCTTTTGCCTGATCAACATCTCGATATAGCACTTTGCAAGACTCCGAATCCTCGCCAGAGTCTTTCGCAACTAACAAGCTGATTGCCGTACCAATTTTGATGCCGACTGAGGAGCCTTGCACGGCAAAAATTGTTTCGCTGGTTCTGCCGTCTGGAGCATATTCAGAAATGATGCGATCGCCATGCAAGTTATCAATCCAAATATCATCAAACGCTTCCAAATATCGCTCTCGCATTCCGGTAAACGACAGCCCATCCAGCCAGGAATAGTTAGAAATAAAGCAGACAATTCCCCTGCCTGCCTCCTTCACAATTTGCGTTTCCGCCATGCTAAAAAAGCGGGTGTATAAATCATTTAGCCCTTGCCCTTGGGGTTTGGGTGCGTGTTTGGTGGTGCGATAGGCGTTGGCTAGCTCTCGTTCTTCGTCTACTGCCAGCCCCGCAAAGCTGTTGTAGGGCGGATTGCCCAACACAACCAGGATTTTTTTGGATTGTTTAATCTGTTCGGCGGCGTCGCGTTCTTCCTTTAGCTCTGGCATTCCCGCCAGTTGCAACTGCCGAAATTTTTCCTTTTCGGGGTCGGGCGGTTTCCAGCCCGTCAGCGCGTTGGTCAAATACACGCCCACCCGTTCCTGGTCGTCGCTCAGGGGCACACCCAGATTTTGCAACAGCAGCCCCAGTTGCAAATGCGCCACCACAAACGGAGCCGTCAAAATCTCGAAGCCAAACACGCGGTTCATCGCTGCCGCCTTGAGCTGTGCCCCTAGCATTGCGCCCACGCCCTGCGCCTGCAAGTTTGCCTCAATGCGCCGTAGCACCTCGACGAGAAACGCGCCCGTTCCACAACACGGGTCGAGGATATACACATTCGGGTCGGCCAGCCCGTCGGCAATCTGCAACTCCTCGCGCAGCACCGTGTCCACCCGCGCCACCATGTATTGCACAATCTCCGGCGGCGTATACCACACGCCCAGATCCTTCCGCAGATCCGGGTCAAACGCTTCCAAAAACGGCTCATAGAAATATTGCACCGCCTGCGCTTCCTCAAACTTGGCAAAAAACGAAGCGCGATCGACCCGGCTTAGCGCGTCGCCCGCCCAGTTCAGCACCTCCACCAAGTCCAGCCGCCCCAGGTTTGTTGGCGTTGCCACCTTTTCAAACAGCGCCTTCACCATCGGCACATGCAGGTAATAGCCCGCCACCCGCCAGTCAAACCGACCGGGTTCATTTTGCTTGTGCCACAGCACCCATGCCGAAAAGATGCCGTAAAACAGCGTTTGGATCAGCGTCGATTTAAAGAAGCGATCGCCTTTTTGACTGTCTTTGCGATCGCCCGAAAAGGTAATCCCCAGCGCCTCTTCCAGCGCTTTTCGCAGCGTCTCTAGGGCGGGCAGTTCTGTTTTTTCAATCCGCGCCCGCGCATCTTTTGCATAGGACGCCAAAAACCACGCGAGATCCTGCGGTGTGGCGATACTAGCCGACTGGAGCATCACCCGCTTCAGATATTCTGTAAACTGCTCGCCCTGTTCTATCGCAAACTGGCGCGGGTCTTTCGCCTTCTGCCAAAATTCCGCCTCGCTTTTGGCCAGCCGATAGGTTTCCAGCTTTGCAGGCTGCCCGTGTTCGTCTTCCCCAATCAGCACAAAATCTCGATAGTTCGTCACCAAAACCTGACGATACTGGTTCCAATATTTCGACACCTGCGGCGTTGCCGCCACCACCCAGGCATCATCGCCTGTGCCCTTCACCTCGATCACGCCGCGCTCTGGATTGGTCGGGTTTGCAGGCGCATCGGGCGATCGCCGCTGAAACTGACTCGCCGTAAACAAGCCGCCATCGGGCATTCCCGCCCCACCAATATTTCGGAGCTGCATCACACAGCGCACCTTGGGCTTCAGCGTTTTGCCCAGCTCATTCAGCAGCGTTTCCAGCGCCCCATAATAGGACGTTTCCTTCACCGCCGCTCCGGTCGCACGAATCTCTTGCAGGTCACGGATATAGGCTTCAAAAGGATTCATAGCAGCTTTTGGGGCGAAGGGTGTGAAGCGATGCTCTCCTTCTATTTGGAGAGATGGAACTGGGGGATGAGGGGTTGCCGACTCAGTATTCCCACGGAACCCGCCCACGCACCGTTATAATCCACCTTTTCAGCTAGAAATCCTCTTTCCCTGACAATTACGTCAAAATTGCTGCCCAAGTCGCCAGTCCCACGGGGCAATAAGATTGAGATGACCCCAGGCAGGCGATACTCCCAATGGACTACAGCGACTTCACCCTAGCCAAAGTCAAATCTGCCTTCGGGCTGACCACCCAGGAAAGCGGCAGCCTGTTCGCCAGCATTCCTGCCGTCTCGCCGTCCCCCGCCCTGTCCCAAACCCTCACCGAATTCACCACCCTCGCCACCAGCATCGGCACCGAAAAAGCCCGCTCCGAATTTCTGATCGCGCCCATCCTGGCCGAAGTCCGCCGCCAGATGCACTATCGCATCGCCCTCTTCTCCGGCGTTGAGTTTAATGTGGATGCTGCTAGAGGCCTGCAAGGCTTTTGTGATTTCATTCTGTCCGCCTCCGCCGAGCAGCTCTACATCGATGCCCCTGTCATGACTGTCGTCGAGGCAAAGCGGGAAGATATTATCGGTGGACTGGGGCAATGCATCGCCACGATGGTTGCTGCTCAGATTTTCAATGCGGAAAGAGAGCAGCCGATTCCTCGCATCTATGGAGCCGTGACCAGCGGCACCAACTGGCGCTTCCTAATGCTGGAGGGAACGACCGTTTGGATTGATTCACCAGAGTATTACGTCAGCCAGATTGGGCAAATTCTGGGAATTCTCATGCAGCCCTTTCAGCCCGATCTAGTGAGCATCTAGTAACCAGCACCAAACCCTAGATGTCTACTGCTGGCTTCTTACCACAAAACCGTACTGCTGAATCGACTGAAGCAGTCTTTTTCATTCTATGATCGGCGATGCCCTCAGCCTCTGCTAACCCTCCAACTCAATCCCTTCGTACAAATCAGCTAGCCGCATCTCAAAGGGAAGCGACGCCAGCCGAATATGCGCCTCCGCTTGGTCATATTCCGTAAACACCCACCGAACCGAATCCGTTCTGGAATACTGCTCCACATGAAGCGTATATTGATCAATCAGCAGATATTCCTGAAAGGTCGGGATGGTGCGATAGGCTGCAAACTTCTCGTCCCGGTCGTAGCTTTTGGTCGATTTTGAAAGCACCTCAGCAATCATCACCGGATTGGTCAGCGTGTCGCTCCGCCCAGTTTGTCGTGCCAGCGGCCGCGGCACCACCATCACATCGGGATAGGTATAAAGCTGGCGATCGGGAATCCAAAGCCGCTGATCGGACGCAAAGATGCTGTAGGGCTGCCCCTTCAGGCTCACCCTCAGCGCAGCATTCAGAATGCTCACGATTTCATTATGCTCAGGCGTTCCACCCGTCATCGGGATAACGACTCCATCCAGATACTCATGCCGAAGCTGGGAACTCACCTCCAGTTCCAGATACTCATCCGGCGTATAAAACCGTTTCTCTTCAGCTTGCATAATCACTAGGAATCCCAAAAATGGGGCAAGCGCCGCCTGCCCCAACTCTAGCTTAGAGAAAATCACTTCAGCGAAACGTAACCCTAGATCGACGCGACGAGCTTTGCTTCTTCCTCTTTGGGAAGCACGCGCCCCTCATCTTCAAATCCCACAATCTGGTCGAAGTTGAGATAGCGATAGAGTTCGCCCGCAAACGGGTCGATCTTCTTCGTCACGATCTCCAGGTATTCCTCCACCGTGGGAATGCGCCCCAGCAGCGCACACACCGCCGCCAGCTCCGCCGAGCCAAGGTAGACCTGGGCACCCTTGCCCATGCGGTTGTTGAAGTTGCGGGTGGAGGTGGAGAACACCGTCACGCCATCATCCACGCGGGCCTGGTTGCCCATGCAGAGCGAGCAGCCGGGCATCTCCGTCCGGGCACCCGCCGCCGCAAAGATGCCATAATAGCCCTCTTCCCGGAGCTGCTGCTCATCCATGCGAGTGGGCGGGGCGATCCACAGGCGCACCTTCACCGGGCCCGCGCCCTCCAGCACCTTCGCCGCCGCGCGATAGTGCCCAATGTTCGTCATGCAGGAGCCGATGAAGACTTCATGGATCGGGTCACCCGCACAGTCCGACATCAGCTTGATATTGTCGGGATCGTTGGGGGCGGCCACGATCGGCTGCGTCAGCTGATCCAGATCCACCTCGATAATGTCGGCATACTCCGCATCGGGGTCAGCGCTCATCAGCGACGGATTCGCCAGCCACTCTTCCATCTTGCGGACGCGCCGCAGGATCGTGCGGGCATCGCCATAGCCACGCGCCACCATGTTTTTCAGCAGGGCCACGTTGGAGCGCAGGTATTCCGCCACCGTCGCTTCGCTCAGCTTGATGGTGCAGCCCGCAGCCGATCGCTCGGCCGTCGCATCCGTCAGCTCAAAGGCTTGCTCCAGTTGCAGATCCGGCAGTCCCTCCATTTCGATAATCTTGCCGGAGTAGACATTCTGCTTATTCTCTTTGCTCACCGTCAGCTTGCCCTGCTGCATGGCGACATAGGGAATCGCGTTCACCACATCCCGCAGCGTCACGCCCGGTTGCAGCTTGCCCTTAAAGCGCACCAGCACGGATTCCGGCATATCCAGCGGCATCGCGCCCAGGGCAGCGGCAAAGGCCACCAGTCCCGAGCCAGCCGGGAAGGAAATGCCCAGCGGGAAGCGGGTGTGGGAGTCGCCGCCTGTGCCCACCGTATCCGGCAGCAGCATCCGGTTTAGCCAGGAGTGGATAATGCCGTCGCCGGGGCGCAGCGACACGCCGCCGCGAGAGGTGATGAAGTCGGGCAGGCTGTGGTGAGTTTTGATATCCACCGGCTTGGGATAAGCAGCGGTATGGCAGAAGCTCTGCATCACCAGGTCGGCGCTGAAGCCGAGGCAAGCGAGTTCCTTTAGCTCGTCGCGGGTCATGGGGCCCGTGGTGTCCTGGGAACCGACGGTAGTCATAATCGGCTCGCAGGAGGCACCGGGACGCACGCCGGGAAGTCCACAAGCCTTGCCCACCATCTTTTGCGCCAGCGTAAAGCCCTTGCCCGTGTCTGCGGGCATTTGCGGCCGCACAAACAGGTCACTCGGCGGCAGCCCCAGCGCAATGCGGGTCTTGTCCGTCAGCGTCCGCCCAATCAGCAGGGGAATGCGGCCGCCCGCCCGCACTTCATCCAGAATCGTGTCCGGCTTTAGCGTAAAGGTAGACACGACTTCTCCGGCCTCGTTGGTGATCTCGCCCTTGTAAGGGTAGATGGTAATCACATCGCCCGTTTCTAGCTTCGTCACGTCGCACTCGATGGGCAGCGCGCCGGAGTCTTCCATCGTGTTGAAGAAAATGGGCGCAATTTTGCCGCCGAGGCAGTAGCCGCCCGTGCGCTTGTTGGGCACGAAGGGGATGTCGTCGCCCGTGTGCCAGAGAACGGAGTTCGTCGCGGATTTGCGAGAAGACCCGGTGCCCACCACATCGCCGACATAGGCGACGGGGTGCCCTTTTTTCTTCAGTTCGGCAATGGTTTCCAGGGAACCGGGCTGACGGCTCTCCAGCATCACCGTGGCGTGCAGGGGAATGTCGGGGCGGGTGGTGGCGTGGGGCGCAGGCGAGAGGTCGTCAGTATTCGTTTCACCGGGCACTTTGAACACCGTCACCGTGATCGCCTCGGCTAGCGGCGGGCGGCTGGTGAACCATTCGGCATTAGCCCAGGCGTTCATGATCTGCTTTGCAGGCTCGTTGCCGCTTTCCGCCAGTTCCTGAATGTCGTGGAAGGCATCGTAGACCAGCAGCGTCTTGCTGAGGGCGGCGGTGGCGGTGGCAACTACTTCTGCATCGGCGGCGTGGAGCAGGTCGATCAGCGATCGCACGTTGTAGCCACCCATCATCGTGCCCAGCAGTTCCGTGGCGTACTGGGGCGAGATCAGCGGGCTGGTCAGTTCACCCTTGGCGATCGCCGTCAGAAACCCCGCCTTCACATAGGCCGCCTGATCCACCCCTGGCGGAATGCGATCGCGCAACAGGCCAACCAAAAACTCTTCCTCACCCGCTGGCGGCTGCTTCAGCAGTTCGCACAATTCAGACGTTTGCTCCGCAGACAGCGGCAGCGGCGGAATCCCCAGCGCCGCCCGCTCTGCCACATGGTTACGATAGGCTTCCAGCATGATTAATCCTTGCTCCCAGACACCAGCAATAGGCGTGAATGATGGTAAACCGATGTTGCACTGATTTCAAGTGAACCGATTTCAAGAGCAACATCTTATCTCTACGCTAGCGTGTGTCGGAGTTAGTAGTGAGCAGTTTGGCGTGTGGGGAGGGAGAGAGGGGGAGAGGGAGAGAGGGGGAGAGGGAGGGACGGGACTACTCCAACACTCCATCACTCCAACACTCCATCACTCCAGGCTCACCAAAAACTCCTCGCCTGCGACTGAAACGCGATCGCCCTCTATGAGTTTCCGGCCACGTCGGGTTTCCACCTCGCCGTTGACGCTGACTTCGCCAATCTGAATCAGGACTTTGGCTTCTCCGCCCGTGGGCACAGCGTTCACCCATTTCAGGAATTGATCGAGCTTGATGGTTTTGGCAGAGGATTCATTGGGCATGGCAGAGCGATGTATGGCGAGGTTTGGGAATCAGGGGTCACCGATCAGGTTTGAGGGGAAAGAAGCTAAGGTTTAGTGTGGCTGATACCTTTAATCGTAGGCGCTGCGAGTAAGATCGCGGAGACAGGCATAACCTGTTTCGCCTTTTGCCTTCTGCTTTTTGCCTTTCCCAATGTCTAATGTCTATTGACATCACCACGCCCGCGATTCTGTTTCCCACGATTTCGCTGCTGCTGCTGGCCTACACAAACCGCTTTGTGGCGCTGGCCAGCATCATCCGCAACCTGCACGCCAGCCACCAAAACAAGCCCGACCCGGTACTCCGCCAGGAAATCGCCAGCCTGCGCTATCGCATCAAACTAATTCGCAATATGCAGGCTTGGGGCGCAGCCAGTTTGCTATTCAGCGTCATTTGTATTCTGCTGCTGTTTCTGGGGTTCATCGACGCAGGACGGTGGATTTTTGCAGTTAGCCTGGTGATGATGCTGGTTTCGCTGGCGCTGTCGCTGCGGGAAATTCAGCTTTCGGTGGTGGCGCTGGATCTGCACCTGCGGGATGTAGAACAGGAGCGGGAGCGGGGGCGATCGCTCGACTATTTCTAGCGAGTCGTAATTTCTAGCGAGTCATATTTCTAGCGAGTCATTGGTTGCAACGGATGAAACGCTATCGCTCATTAACCAGGCACATCCACCGGAAACCGATCCACCTCCACAGGGCTATTCAGCACTGTGCCAAGCTGAGTAACTTCCATATAAATATGAGATAGCCCAACCGATTGGCGTGAAACGGAATCAAGCGAAATGCCCTCAAAGCAGGCGATGATTTCCGGCATTTCCAAATGTTCCGGCAGCCAAAACGTGAGGTCGTTGCCATAGCGGCGGCAGGGGAACCCGAGCTTTTGGGCACGGGCGATCGCCCTTTCCTCTTCCGTCGTCTGCACCAGCACAATTTCCTGAGCTGGCACATAGCGCCGCAACTCTGCCAGGGTGCCTTCTGCCATCAGACAGCCGCCTTTGAGAATACCGATGCGGTGGCACAGGCGCTCGGCTTCTTCCAGCAGGTGCGTGGTCAGTAGCGTCGTAATGCCCTGGTTGCGCAGTCTGCGGATCAGCTCCCACAGTTCATAGCGAGCTTCGATGTCGAGGCCCGTTGTGGGTTCATCCAAAATCACCAGCTTTGGCTGATGCACCAGGGCGATCGCCAGACTGAGCCGCCGCTGCATCCCACCGCTGAGCGTTTCCACCGGAGAATTTGCCCGATCCAGCAAGTTCACCGCGTTTAGACAGGTGATGATGCGATGCGATCGCTTTTCTCGCGGCACCCCATAAATTCGGGCAAAAAAATCTAAATTTTCCGCACAGGTTAGCGATCGGTATAGCAGGTTCTCCTGGGGCACGATGCCAATCAGCCGCTTAGTGCGATCCGAAACGGGCTGTCCATCAATCGAAATGGAGCCGCTATCCGCCTGGAGCAGGTTGCAAATCAGATTAATGGTGGTGGTTTTGCCTGCGCCATTCGGCCCCAGCAGTCCATATACCTCACCCGGCTGAACTTGCAGCGACAAGTCTTTCAGGACAGGGCGCTTGCCATAGGTTTTGGTCAGTTCTTCCAAGTGCAACAAGTCGCTATAGCCTCCTTTCCACCCGCACCATCCGCCGGTAAGCCAGCCAGCCGCCCGCCACCACGGCGATCGCAAATCCCGTCAAAAACCGCAGGTGCAGCCCCACCGCCTCCAGCGACCAGTCCGCCGCCGACACGCCCGCCAGCGCCTCAATCATGTGAAAAACGGGGTTGAAATCCGCCAGATTCAGCATGACCTCAGGGAAAAACTGCGTCGGCACAAATGCCCCGCCCAAGATCAGCAGCGGCACGCCAAAGGTTGCTACGAGCGCGTTCACGTCTTCCGTCCGGCGGGCAAACTGTGTTCCCAAAATGAAGCCGACTCCCACATAGCTGGCAATGCTGAGCACAATCACCAGCAGCGCCAGCAGCGGCGACCCCTCGAAACTGGCTCCCATGATGCTGGCCGTCGTGTAAATCAGGATCGCCTGCCCCAGCCCAATATAGGTGTGCGCCAGAAAAATGCCCAGAAAATAGGACGTGCCGCTGAGGGGCGAAATGAACAGTCGCTTTAGCGTTTGCTGTTCCCGCTCGGCAACAACGGTGGAAACACTGCCGCCCAGACAGCTAAAAAACAGCGCTGCGCCGACCAAAGAGGCAGGGACGCACAGTTCAAAGGCTTCGGCTTCGGAGAGATTGTTGGATTCGGTCAGCAGGTAGCCATTCAGCAGCAGAATCGTAATCGGAAACAGCGTCCAAAACAGGAGCGATCGCCCCCGACGCACTAACTCCCGCAAAATTCGCTGCGTCACCGCCAGCGTTTCCCGTACATAAGTTCGTAACAGCGTGCTGGCCTCCCCTTGCAATCCCTGAGCCAATGACCCCGCCGATCATACCCTTAAATTTACAAGAGTTCATAAACTGAGTGGCAGGTAAGAAAGTGGCACGGGGTAATGTGCAAAGGCGATCGCCTACCGCCAAACGAATTAACTGAGAACGCGGTTCGCAGCCAGCGTCAAATCAAAATTGCTGGGATAAATCAGCCAGCTCCGCTGGAGCGGCTGGGTCAAGGTTTGCACCAGCGGCGACAGCTCGCTCAGTTCCCGCAGCCCCTCTTCGGTTTGCAGCTTGATGCCGCGCTGATAGAGCGTGTAGCCCCGGCTGAGGGCGACGCGCACCCCGCAGTAATAGTCGGCCGCAAGTCCCTGGCTGGAGAGCGATCGCCGCACCTGTGCCAATCGCGCTGGGTGGGCCTCGGAGGGAGTGTCGCTGATATCAGTCGCCTTCAGCAAATCCCGATCGACAAACCGACGGCACAGATCCGCAAGCACCGGGTCGCCGTGCTGCTGCCAGCGCTGGAGGTGGTAAACAAACACGCCGTCGTCGGCCTGGAGATATTGCGCCAGCGGGAGCGCGTTGCAGTCGCCTTGCAGCCACGCCGTCACCGTGTCGTCGGCCGCCAGCTTACCCAGCGCCATCAGCTCCCGCGCCCGCCGAAACGCCTGCTGCAACACCCAGGTCGCCGCGATGTTTTTGGGATGGTTGTAAATCTGGGCATACATGAAGTAGCGCACGATCAGGTAGTGCTCAATCGCCGCCATGCCCTTTTTGGCAACGACCAACTGCTGAGTCGTGGGGTCGTAGTCCATCGCCATCAAAATCCGATCCAGATCCAGCCGTCCATAGGATGCGCCCGTAAAGTAGCTGTCGCGCATCAGATAATCGAGGCGATCGCAATCTAGCTGGCTCGTCACCAGTTGCCACACCACGGGCAGCGGGTGCGTTTTTTGATAAATCTGCTTTAGCTGCGAGAGCAACTCCGGATCGTAGGCATCGAGGCGCGATCGCACAGGTTCCGACTCGTCCAAAATCCGCTGCGTCCAGTGTTCGTGGTGGCTGCCAAAAATCTCTTCGCAGGTATGGCTAAAGGGGCCATGCCCCACGTCGTGCAGCAGCGCCGCACAGAGCACGGCTGCCCGATAGGGCTTCAGGTCGGCATGGCGGCTGGCCAGTCGGTCGAAGGCTCGACGGGCAATCGCCATCACCCCCAGCGAATGGGTAAACCGCGACGCCTCTGCCCCGTGAAAGGTGAGGCTGGCTGGCCCCAACTGGCGAATTCGCCGCAGTCGCTGAAACGCAGGCGTGTCGATCAGGTCAATCAGTAAGGCTTCGGTCGGATCAGCGCGATCGAGGGCGATCGCCCCATGCAGCGGGTCGTGATAGGTGCGTCCGGGCATTTAGGGGTTAGGGGTTGGGGG
>RFIF01000067.1 GCA_003695655.1 Cyanobacteria bacterium J069 | reverse complement strand
TAGCCACCTCAGCTTTGCGTTGCAGAAAAGCGGGGTGGCTTTGGTTTTGGGGATTTTGCCCTTTCGCCAATGGAGTTTTACACTGCCATGAATTTTTCGTCGGATCATTCTGCTCAACCGTCTGATACTCCAAAGCCTCAACAATCCAACACCCCATCGCTCTCCCTCGACCGTTTCGCCAACGACGACCCAGACGTTTTGACGACGATTGTGATTGGGGGGCGATCGCACGTCCAGTTTCACATTCTGCGGCTGCATACGCTAGGCGTGGTGGAGGCGGGAGCCTGGAGCAAGCTGATGCCGCTGCCCAGTTGCCCTGGCAAGGTGATGAGTTTGGTAAATCGAGCGATGGTTTAGTTAGGGAAGAGAGTAAGGGGGGCGATCGCATCTCCCTGACTCTCAACCACTTCGTATCGACTTAGCCACCCTGTTAGCAATGCCAAAACCCCAAAGTGATGGACTCACAAAACCTCTGGCGTCGCTTCTGGGCATCCGCCTGGCGCAAAATCTGTACCTTTTGCTCTTGCCACGGCGGTAGATCGGGCAATTGCAATGCCATGTGGATGGCGTTATCAGGCTGTTCCTGGGCTAAAAACTCGCGGGCTTTGCGCACAATCGGTTCATATTGCAGGCTTTGGGCAAGCGATCGAGCCATCAACTGCCAGTAAGGATGGCGAGATATCTTGCCCAAATGCTGCGACGCATCCTGAAAATTTCCCTGTTTGTATGACTCTTCAGCAGCCTGGAATAGCTGGGCATTGGACATATGTTCAGCCTGCCAGCGTTCAATCTGCTGCTGGGCTTCTGGATAACACTGGGCCACGCCAGGAATACTGCCAAGCGGATACAACGCATGATTGAGATAATCCGGCGCTGCTTTTTCATACTCTTGAGTAGCAGTTTTAAGGAGGCGATCGCACAATAGCTGCTCTAGCTGCCGAATGGGCTGGCGATGATGGCTGCTCCGAGCATCCCGCAGCGGCTCTGCCAGATGTTTCATGGCTTGTTCCAGGTGCCCCTGGGCGATCGCACCTCCAACTTGCTTAAGCTGAAACGCCACCTTTTCCTCCAAACAATCACGCCGCAACGCCTTCACCTCGCGCGTCCGCCTGACATAATTAGGCTGACTATTGAGCAAGCGAATACAGTCGTCATACTCCTCATTTCTCCGCAGCAACTCTGCTTCGGACAGCGTCTCTTGTATATCTTTCCGAATGTGATGCTGTACAGCAATATAAATTCCAAAGCCAGCAGACAATGAGATAGAAGATGTAATGCTCAGAGTCGTAATGACCAGCATCATCTTGTGCAGTCTTGCCATAGTGCTCTCTATTAAGAAAGGAACAGCAGAGCAAACACGCTGAACTTACGCTCACTCGTTTCACACCAAAAACCGTTGCTCCTTTTGCGCCTTGCTGCAATCTGCTCCCTAAGACTGCTGAAAGGGTTATGCAAGAGTTGCAATACTCCAAATACTCAAGTCAGGCTAATACTCAAGTCAGGCTAATACTCAAAACAGGCATCCACACATCGCTCCACCGCTCTGCTTAAACTCAGGGCAAACAGAAACATCTGAGATATTAAGAACGGGCAGATAAAGGAACGGGCAGATAAAGAACTATCGAAAGACGATAGCAAGTTCTTATGGGATTAATATGCTATACAAAAGCTGTACTTGTCAAGCAAAATCTTTTGGGAATTTCTTGAGCTATCTTGAAACGTTTGGTGAAAACGAGCATAAGCCGACAATAAACTAGCTTTAATAAGTTATTAAACTTATGTCTATCGTTAATACAACCAGCTTTAGAGACGTATGTTAGCGTTCTACCGCTCCCCTCGGCAGAATGCCCAGATTCGTCTCTCATTGCTCCTCCGCCACTCCCTTGTCCCACGCCCATCCGTCGCCCCTTCCCAAGGTAATCGTTAAAGATTCACTTAATAGCAGCTTAAATTAGGATTGATCGAGAGGCACTTGAGCAGTGCATCTGGTTGATATTACTTTGTATACGCAAAATATAAAGGATCGATAAATTTGTATCGCACGTACTGGCGTATGACATTTAGTGCAATACAATAAGAAGTCGGACTAGGTGGCCACAGGTGCAGTCGTGCTGCATTTGTAGTGCTCATAACTTGTAGTGCTTGTAGTGCTTGTAAAGCGTTGTAGGATTCATGACAGAACGTAAGTTGGTTAGCTTCCGACTCCCCCAAGATCTCATTGAAGATCTTAGAGAGCAGGCCCTCCGCCGCAGCATTTCGGTTACGGAACTCCTGACCCGCTTGATTAATCAGGGCTTGCAGAATCTACACGAAGACCAGTATGCGGACAAAGAAGCAGTAAGATTGGTGGATAAACGAATTGCCCATCCTGAAGAGGAAATTGAGAAAGCTCCTCGCACGGCTCAGGGAATGAGTTCTGCACCAAATTCTGCGCCACTGGCTTTTTCTTCGGAACGACTGCTCCAGGTTCTCGCCCAGCAGAGTCAGGTGCTGGCTCAGCAGAGCCAGGTGATTATGCAAAAGCAGACTGGTGAAGAGGTTGAGCTGCAAGCGCGACTTAGCCGACTGGAATCCATGATGCAAGAGCTAGTTCGTAAAGAGCAAGGCTAGATTTTTGAACCACTGTGTCTGGCGGCGGCTTGCCAAACCTGGATGGACAGGGCAATTTTGAGCTTTTTTGTGGTGATCTTTTTAGACATCATGAAAGAATGAAGCTTTCCGTTGCCGAAAGGGTGCTCTATGCCAGGTGTGCTGATTACTGCAAATGTGTTTCAGAATGGATTAGCCAAACGGGAAGCCTCTCAATATTTGGAGCAGCTCACAATGTTGTCGGCTCTGCCATTAGAGAGCTATCCACTCTATATGTCGGCGCTAGATTACAATCTGGCTTTCTCGATTCCTGAATACTATAGCCTGGGGCAAACGCAGCGCTACGTTGAGGTTTGTCAGCAAATGCAGGAACGCCTCTCAATTATTCACATTGATGAAATTGTGAGAGAGCAAGCCCAGACTTTTCCTAATCTGAATTACTTTGATGCCGTTCGGCTCTCCTGCGCGCTCGATCCCTGTTCTAATGTCGGCATGATTGTCACCTGGGAACCTTACCAGTTTGTGCGGAACCAGGAGGAAATGTTTGATATTCGCCGACAGCAGTTTTTTGACTACCAGTATCCAACAGAGTGCCTTGATAGCGGCGATTATTTTGAGCGCAATGTTCGGGTTTACAGTGTTGAGGGCTTTATTCGACATGAAGTGACGCGCGATCGCCTCATGGCTGGAGAGGGCGTGCCGCACTATTTCTGTTTGGGCGATCTGGAGGTTCACAGCTTGAATCAGATCAACGCTGATTTACCCGAATCGACGGTGACGGTCACCATCGTCCACAGCACCGAAGCCGAGATTTGCACAGGCCAGCAGCGCATTACTTCTAGCACGCCAGTAAAGACGCTTTATCAAGCGATCGATGCCTGCATTGAACAGTTTGTGAGTCTGCCCCCGCGCAGCCTGAATTATTACTGGGTTCCGGGGAAACTAGGTGGGCCAGAGTCCGAGGCAGAAGTGGTGATTCGCGTAGAATGTGATGGCAATCCTTATGAGGCCACGGCTAGCAACCCCAGCATTATTCGGGCCTTTGGAGATGCCTACGTGCAAGCTATCAATCAAATTTTGAACGCTCGTTCCTCAAGCTAGTGTTTTAGAAGTCGTCTACGTCTAGAACTACGCTTGATCGACAACCACGATGGGGATGGCAGCGGTTTCCAGGACAGATTGGGACACGGAGCCGACTAAGCCAGCTTGCCACAGTCGCTCTCCTCGCTTGCCCATGACAATCTCATCCACCTGAAACTGCTGAGCGACGCGCACAATCTCTTCGGGCGCGGGGCCGAGCGTGGTGAGGAATCGGTGGCGGATATCGGCTAGCAGCGCTGCGGTTTTGTCCTGCAAGTCTTGAATGCTGGCCGGATCGTTGACTTGGACGACGTGCAGCACGATCACTTCGGCATCGGCGCGGCGGGCCAGTTCGGCAGCTTTGAGCAAGACGGCCGGGGCGAGGGGCGAGGTATCGACAGCGGCGAGGAGCGTGATGCGGCGGGCGATCGCCACTTTAGTCGGGTCTACGTCGCCCTTTTCCAGCAGCCGGGGCGCAAAGGTGGGGATAGCCCAGGCTCCCAGCGGTGCAGTGATGAGGATGGAAAGAGCGGCGATCGCCAAGATCGTCTCGCCGCCCGCGATGCCCTGCGCCAGGGGAATTGCGCCGATCGCCGCCTGCACCGTGGCTTTAGCCGAATTTGCAGGGAGCAGAAACAGCCGCTCCTTCCAAGTCCAATTGCTGCCCAAAGTCGATAAATACCAGCCCAGCATCCGCCCGATCAGCGTGCCGATCGCCAAAATCGCCAGCCCCACGCCCAGCGTATTGCCCAACACATTGAGCTGAATGCTCGCCCCCAGCAGCACAAACAGAAAAATCTCCGCCACGCCCCACAGCGAATCAAACCCGCCGCGCAGCCGCCGTGCCAGCGGCGCATCTAGCTCGATCAGGAAAAAGCCCAGCGACATCACCGCCAGATAGCCTGAGAACATCGGGAAATCTTCCGCCCCCACGACCAGCAACAGTGCAAAACCTGCCGCCACCAGCGCATCTTGCACCGCGTTTTGCGTCCAGTTTTGTTTGGCAAGTAAAAAGACAAGAAGCTGCGCCGTTAGCCAGCCAATCACCACTCCTAGCGCAATTTGCAAAATCAGTTGGATGGGCAACAGTTGCAGCGGGCTAAGGGTGAGGCCGCCGGGTAAGTCCAGCCCCGCCGCGCCCTGCGACAGAAACGCCAGCAGCAGGCTAAACACCAGCAGCAGCAGCACATCCGACAAGGCGCTGCCCGTCAAGATGGCATCGGGAATGCCCTTTTGCACGCCCCAGCCCAGACT
>RFIF01000066.1 GCA_003695655.1 Cyanobacteria bacterium J069 | reverse complement strand
CCTCAGGGTCATGATTCACCATGTCGGCTACAGAATTGACCAGCTTCACGACCATCTTGGCCATAAAGTAGCCCGGAGCCGCCTTACCGCCAAAAATCACCGTGCGCGGCGTCATCTCCAGACTCGGATTCGCCTTAATCCGGTGATACAGCGTAATCACATGCAGCACATTCAGCAACTGCCGCTTGTATTCGTGAATCCGCTTGATCTGCACGTCAAACAGCGAACTTGGGCTAACCTCGATGCTGTTGTTGCTGAGGATATGGTCGGCGAGGCGCTGCTTGTTGAACTGCTTGATCTCTCGCCAGCGCTGCTGGAAGTCGGCATCACCTACGAATTGCTCTAGCCGCCGCAGGTCATCCAGGTTGGTAATCCAGCGATCGCCAATCTTTTCGGTGAGCAGGCTCGATAGCGCCGGATTGCTCATCAGCAGCCAACGGCGGGGCGTAATGCCATTGGTCTTGTTCTGGAACTTGTCCGGGAACATTTCGTAAAAATCGTGCATCAGTTCCTGCTTCACCAGTTCGGTGTGCAGCGCCGCTACCCCATTGACCGTATGACTGCCGACGCAGGCCAGATGCGCCATCCGCACCATCTGCTCATGTCCCTCCTGAATCAGTGACATACGGGCCAGGCGTTCCGGGTCGTCGGGGTACTTTGTCCGCACTTCATCCAGAAACTTATAGTTAATTTCGTAGATAATTTCCAGATGGCGCGGCAGCAGTTTACGGAATAGGTTCACCGACCACTTCTCCAGCGCCTCCGCCAGTAGCGTGTGGTTGGTGTAAGCAAAGGTGCGGCGAGTGATATCCCAGGCGTGGTTCCACTCGACCCCATGTTCGTCGATCAGCAGGCGCATCAACTCTGCCACGCCGATCGTCGGGTGAGTATCGTTGAGCTGGATGGCCACCTTGTCGGGAAAAGCGTCGAAATTGTCATGCTTCCGCAGGTATAGGCGAATGATGTCTTGTAGAGAACAAGAGACAAAGAAATATTCCTGCTTGAGCCGCAGTTCCTTACCTTGGGGCGTGTTGTCGTTGGGATAGAGAACCTTGGAGATGTTTTCAGAGAAGGTCTTATCGGCGACGGCCTGAGTATAGTCGCCTGCGTCAAACACCTGGAAGTTGAAATCCTCGCCAGCGCGGGCACTCCAGAGGCGCAGCGTGTTGACGGTGTTGTTGCGGTAGCCGGGGACGGGGGTGTCATAGGGCGTACCGTAGACCGTGTTGCGCGCCATCCAGTGGACGCGGTAGTTGCCCTGGTCGTCGGTGAAGGCTTCCGTGTGGCCGCCAAACTTCACTTCGACAACGTAATCAGGGCGAGCAATTTCCCAGGGGTTGCCAAAGCGCAGCCAGTTGTCGGGACATTCGTGCTGCCAGCCGTTGACGATGAGTTGCCGGAAGATGCCGAACTCGTAGCGGATGCCATAGCCCATGGCGGGAATTTCCAGCGTGGCCATGGAGTCGAGGAAGCACGCGGCCAGACGGCCCAGTCCGCCGTTGCCCAGGCCGGGTTCTTCTTCGCGCTCTAGCAGGTCGTCCAGGTTTAGCCCCGATTCCTTTAGGGCTTGGCGCATCTGGTCATACATGCCCAGGTTGATCAGGTTGTTGATCAGCAGCCGCCCGATGAGAAACTCGGCGGAGAGGTAGTAGACCATTTTGGCGTCGCGCTCAAAGTAGGTCTGGGCGGTCTTGATGCGGCGATGGGTGAGGCGATCGCGCACCGTGTAGGCCAGCGCCATGTAATAGTCGTAGGCTGTTGCAAAATACTCGTCTTTTCCCTGGATGCAGTACAGGTTATCTGCCAAGGCGCGCTTTAGCGTGCCCACTTCCATCCCAGTGCGATCGTCCTCTACATGCATAATCCGGTTGTTCCTACGGAAATGTCTTAACAGATGCTCTGATCACGAAACCGACAAAGAGCGCTGCCAAGAGCCAAGCTGTTCGCCTGACTCGTGGGGTTGCCCTTAGTGGGAGTTGCCCTTACTGAAAACGTGCCTCAAGCTGCTATGAAATTCACCACGCCATAGCATTTCTTGATGTTTTAAGCTTCCACAGGGTTTGAGCTTCAATGCACTTTTTCAGATGCCACTTTTTCAGGTGCCACTTTTTCAGGTGCCACTTTTTTATTTTCAGATGCCACTTTTTAGATACCAGTATTTTGAAATACACGTATTTCTAATCTAAGCGCACCCAATTCCTCAAGAAATAGCTAAATAAACGCTACATTGCGCTGTAGGAGAGGATTGGTGCCTTGTATTACATTTATTCAGGCTTCAGATTAACTTCAGGATCGCCATGTCGAGAGAGCCGCGCTCACGCTGCATTTCAGCGATCGGAGCGAACAAATGCTCGGATGGACTGGGCTACTGCCTCAGGCGCAGTTTGTAACAAATCTTGACCGGGCAGTGCTTGCACCTTGGCCCGGGGTGCATCAGTATACGCCCGAATTTGGGCGGCGATGAGATCATCATCGGCTTCACCTTGCAGCAAGAGCAGCGGTGGTTTTAGCCAGGGCAAGCGATCGCCCACCAGATCTGACTGGATCTCCACCGGGCGGCGGTTAAACAAAATTTGACTGGCTGCGGGCGATCGCCGCCACAGGTTTACCCGCTGCCGCAGCGCCAGCATACCGCGCCAGCCCAGCAGCTTAGCGACTGGCATCAGCAGGCTCAGCAGCCAGCGGGCCAGGGGAATCGGCGAAAGGAGCGATCGCCCGCCACGCCACCGCCGATCGGCACCTGCCACCTTTACCCCTTCGGGAGCCAGCAGCACCAGCCCCTGCACCGCGTCCTCATGGCGCAGCGCAAAGCCAGCCGCCACCCACGCCCCAATGCCCACCCCCACCAGATACACGCGCCGCAGCTTCAGCGCCTCCAGCCAGTCTGCCAGGCATTCCACTTCCAGCCCCACAGAATAGTGCCGCCGGGGCCGTTCCGAATCGCCAAACCCCAGCAGATCGGGCACCAGACAGTGGTAATAGTCCGACAATTCATCCACCACCGCCAGCCAGTCTCCCCCATCGCCCCAGGTGCCATGCAACAGCACGATCGGGATGCCCTGTCCCACTTCACGCCAAAAAATCTGCCCCTGGGGCAGGCGAATGCGTCCGTTGCGAATCGGTAGTGTCATCCTGATTGGGAGAGTGGGGCGCGGGGCAGCAAAATTCACCCCAGACTATACATTACGCCATACTTTACGCCAGACAGTACGACATTGCGCCAGGCCTTACGCCAGCGTGGTGAGGCCGGCAAAATAGTCCTGAAGCTGGCGATCGTGGTCGTGCGAGAGATGTCCATGCGGAATTGCACTCGGCTCAAACGCTTTCACCTCTTCCACTTCGAGCAAGTCTTGCACCATAAAATTGCCCTCTACCTCTGCTGCCACTGCAATGCAGATTGAGTGAAAACGCGGGTCACGCGCTGGTGAAGAATACACACCGACCAGCCGCTGCATGTTTACCAGATGCAGGCCGGTTTCTTCTGCCAGCTCGCGTTTGACGGACGTTTGCAGGTCTTCGCCCCAGTCGATCATGCCCCCAGGAAGCCCCCAGCGTCCGTTGTCGCGCCGCTTCACCAGCACGATTTTGCCGTCCGGCAGAATAGGAATGATGCTGGTGCCTGTGAGCGGATGCCGAAACACCACCCCCAGACCAGTTTTGAGATATCGCCAAACTTGGTTCATGGCAGTTGGTTTATAGCAGGCCGCCGGCCCAAAAGTTTGTTTGGCAGGAGCGCGGCCTTGGACATAGGGCGATCGCAAACCGCAGCCCTTTCAGTTCAGCGTGATCATTCAGAGTGATCGTTAGAAGCGTAGTCCCTATGCCTGGAGCGCGGCTAAATCCGCCAGGATCTGCGCTGCGTGTCCGTCGGGTTTGACCTTGAGATAGACCCTGGCAATATTGCCCTCTGGATCAATCAGGAACGTATTGCGGCTGATGCCCATGTATTCCTTGCCCATGAACTTCTTGAGTCCATAGCTTTCATAGGCAGTTCCCACGGTCCCATCTGCATCCGTTAGCAGCGGGAAGGGTAGGTTGAATTTGGTCGCGAATTTGGTGTGAGATTTGGCGTCGTCGGTGCTGATACCCAGCACCACGACATCGCTGGATTCGTAATCGGCATAGGCATCTCGAAACCCACAGGCCTCAGTAGTGCATCCGGGGGTGTTGTCTCGCGGATAGAAGTAGAGCACGACCCACTTGCCTTGCAAGTCTTTGAGATTAACGGTGTTGCCGTTGCCATCGGGCAGGCTAAAGTCAGGGGCGGAATCACCGGGTTTCAGCGGCATAATAGCGTGCAGATCGATAGTTTACAAAAGGATTTGTTTGGGGGATTTATTTGGGGGATTGGTTTGGGGAATTGTAAAGAGGAATCCTTCCAGGAAATTGGTTTTCCCTTTTAGATTGTAAACGGTGTGTTACGTTGTGGCGCAGCGGGTCGGCAGCAGAAGTGCCTCACAGCGGCTAGTTTGGAACTTGACTGATGAAATTAAGCTGGTGAGGCGGGCGGCTCCCCACGCTCGCAGCCGTCAAAAATTGGTACAGAATTGCGATAGAAATAATTGCTGAAAAAATTGCTGAAAAAATTGCTGAAAAAATTGCTGAAAAAGTAATTGCTGAAAGATTCGACCAAAAGCTTATGGTTGAGATGCAGATGTTTATCGGAGGGAAAGCCGGAACGTGGATTTTTATGGGCAAATGGAATGGGTAAAAGTCCGCAAGCAATTTGTAACTAGGCGGTGAACTGCATTTCTGGAAGAAGACCCCATTGGGTAAAAAGACAGCTTTTTGGGTGCCCTTAGGGGGTGGGCTATATCAAGACGACTCCATGCTTTTCAGATCTGACTTATTTCTGACTTATTTCTGACTTATTGTAGATATCTCCTCTATTTGTGAGAATCTACGGGTTCTTTTTAGTTTCATTGAGGCTTTTATAGAAATTGTGCGCGATCGCCTCCGCACTGACCTAGAGCACCCTGATGGCCGAATCGCCAAAGCCCAAATCGCAGTTGAACCCTGCGCTGCCTGTAGAGCAGGCAGATAACTTGGAGCGAGCAAATAGGGCAACGTCGGAGAAAGCGATTCCAGAGAGTATTTCAGCAGAGAATCTTTTAGCAGAAGCATCGCCCCTTGGATTTCAGGACTCTGCCACCGCTGCTTCTAGCGCCTCCGTTTCGCCGGCACCCGCAGCGACTTCACCAGCGAATGCTGAGTTAGATGCTGAATTAAAAGGCGAATTAGCCAATGCCGCCCTGCGATCGCGCCTGGCCGAGTTAGAAGACCAGCTCCGCCAGTGTCAGACCGAGCTACACCAATCCCGGGCGCAGCAACAGCGGAGCGAGTCTCAGTTTCAAGGGCTGCTGGATGGAGTGGATGCGGCGATCGCCCAAATTCAAGTCTGGGCGGATGGACGCTGGGACTATCTCTTCTGCTCAGCGGGCTATGAGCTGGTGTTTGGCTACTCGGCAAGGGAATTTTTGGCAGAGCCAGGCTGCTGGCTGAACCAGGTGCATGAGGACGACCGGGCGATCGCCCAAACCATCTTATCGTCCATTTTGGCGTTTCATCCAGACGCCCCCGCCGACCAGCGCACCTTTGCAGTAGAGTACCGCTTTTTTCATAAAACCACTGGATGGCGCTGGATTTCCACCCGGTTTCATCAGCAAACTCCGATAGTTCAAGACACCTGGCTGGTCAACGT
>RFIF01000065.1 GCA_003695655.1 Cyanobacteria bacterium J069 | reverse complement strand
GGCTGCGCCCGCGAAAAATCATCCAACTGCGTAAGTCCTACTTATATTTCTTCATTCTTTGCAAAACCATTTGGCAAAAAATGTTGGTGCCTCCCAGATGATTCCTCGGATTTCTTATGCTTTTCTAAGGACTTCTTAAGGTTCCCACCTCACAGGTCGCGATAAAATCCTATTAAAGAGGCTAATCCCGCTCGGAATACTGTACTTTGTGGGATGATATCCAACAAAACCCTCAAACTGTTACTTTTACTACAGGACTTCTTTCTATGGCACTCCGACTTGGTGACACAGTTCCCGATTTCACCCAGAAATCAACCGATGGCGATATCAACTTCTATGAGTGGGCTGGTGATAGCTGGGTCGTTCTCTTTTCCCATCCAAAAGACTTTACGCCTGTTTGCACCACGGAACTCGGTCGCGTGGCTCACCTCAAGCCCGAATTTGACAAGCGCAACGTAAAAGTGATTGCGCTCAGCGTGGACGATGTTGATTCTCATGCTGGCTGGGTTAGCGATATTGAGGACACCCAGGGCACAAAGCTCAACTATCCGATCCTGGCAGACCCCGACCACAAGGTGTCTGACCTGTATGACATGATCCACCCCAACTCTAACGCCCTGGTCACAGTGCGGACGGTGTTTGTGATCGATCCTGCCAAAAAGCTGCGTCTGTCGCTGACCTATCCCCCCAGCGCCGGCCGCAACTTCGACGAAATTCTGCGCGTCATCGACTCGCTGCAATTGACCGATAACTACAGCGTTGCTACACCCGCCGACTGGAAAGACGGCGACGATGTGGTGGTTGTGCCCTCGATTTCGACCGAAGAAGCAAAGCAGAAATTCCCCAAAGGCGTGAATGAAGTTCGTCCTTATCTACGCCTAACCCCCCAGCCGAATAAATAGGCTAACCCGTTGGGGTTCTTACTCAATAGCCTAATAGGCGGTCGTTAAAGGCGGCCACAGATGATGAGATGAGGAGAGCAGGAGAATGACGCGAGGGCTGGAAACGCCGATCGCCTTCTTCCCTGATCGCCTCGTCTCATCGCTGTTTTTTGCGATCGCGCCTGGCTTTCCGAAACCAGATTGCCCATTGCCAAGGGTCTGAAGCAGCACCGTCTTTACACCTGACCTCTGATTGCTGATTCTGGTTTGCGCTCTGCCTGAATCGTTTGCACCGCATTCACCGTTAGGGCAACCAAAATCAGCACCATGCCCAGTCCTTCGACGGCGCTCGGGCGTTCGCCGAGTTGCAGCCAGGCCGCCAGGACGCCAATCACCGGAGCCGCCAGGGTGGACAAACCCGCCGTGCCCACGGGCAGGTTGTTTAGCGCATAGAACCACAACAGCCAGGCGATCGCCGCTGCGGGTACGGCATTGTAAAGCAGTGCAGCGATGAAAGTAGGCGACCAGAGGATGGGCTGGGTGGGCAACAGCCAGGCGGCGATCGCCAGCGGAATGCTGCCAAACAGCATTTGCCAGGCGGCCATGGAGAGCAGATCTAGCGTTTGGTCGCGCTGTAGCCGCCGCGCCAGCACCGCGCTGATGGCCCAACAAATCCCCGCACCGACAGCGATGATTTTGCTACCCAGCCCGCTGGATAAGTCTAGTGGCAGCAGCACCAGCAGCAGCCCGGCGATCGCCATGCCCACGCTCAACCACTGCGATCGCTTCAGGTTTTCTTTCAAAAAGATCCACGAAAACAGCAGTAGCCAAAACGGCATCGTGTAATTCAGCACGGCAGTTTTGCCCGCGCCCCCGTTTACCAGCGCCCAGGTGATCAGCCCCACCGTCGCCGTGTTTTGCATCAGCCCCAGCAAAATCGTTCCCGGTACCGCCTTGGGTTTCAGCGGCTTCCGCAACGCAATCAAAGCCAAAAACAAACTCAGCGCCCCCAGCGCCAGCCGCATTGCTGCAAAGTCCAGCGCCGATGCATAGGCAATTCCAATTTTCATCACCACCCAGTTGTAGCCCCAGATCAACGTCAACACGAACAGGCACAGGAAAGCAGCGCGGTGGTTTTGAGACGATTTTGACATCAGGGGAAACTCAGTAGATGAAGCAGCCTGAGAGCAGGATGCCACTTTACTCTATCGGGCACGGAACGAAAAGCGTCACTTTTTATCCAAGGAGCCAGAAGTAGATTGTGAGGGCGATCGCTTGCCTCAAGATACCGACTGGTAAGGGATTGAACATTAGCGCAACCAGTCCTGCTAACCCTGTCTCTGGTTTGCGTTAGGATGGCGAGGGCAAAACCCGGAAACGGTTGGCAGGCAGAACTCTCTGTCCTTTGACCTGGCGGCTGCATCCGATTGTTCTCTGCTTTATAATCCCCACCCATGTTTTATTGGCTCCTCTGGCTTGGTTTGATTGCCTACGCCACCTTTCTCGCGCCGCCCGATCGCCCCGAAACCCTGACGCTGATTCAGAATCTCTCGACTGGCAAATGGGACGGCATCAACCCGCTGGTGATTGCGCTGTTTAACCTGATGGGCATCTGGCCGCTGATCTATAGCGCGGTGCTGTATGCCGACGAGCGCGGACAGCAGGTGCGCGCGTTTCCCTTTGCGGCAGGGTCGTTTGCAGTGGGGGCGTTTGCGCTGCTGCCTTACCTGGCGTTGCGAAAATCCAACCCGACCTTTGTGGGTGAAAAATCCTGGCTGATTCGCGTCATGGATTCAGTGTGGACGGGGCGAGTGCTGGCACTGGGGGCGATCGCCCTCCTGGGATATGGTCTTACCCAAGGCGACTGGGCCGACTTCATCCACCAGTGGCAGACCAGCAAATTTATCCATGTCATGAGTCTAGATTTTTGCCTGCTTTGCGCGCTGTTTCCCGTGCTGCTGCGCGATGATTTGGCACGGCACAACCTGAGCGATCGCTGGTTTTGGGCGATCGCCCTTGTTCCACTCCTGGGCCCACTGGTGTATTTGTCTTTGCGTCCACCATTGAGTGCTTTAATGAGTGCTTTAAACGAATTTACTCCGACTCAAGAAATCTCTCTTGAGAGATAGCCGACTGTACGTTTATAAACTTGAAATCTCTCCTCAGGGTGAAGGATATCTGCGTATAAACTCGTATAGTCTCGATATATTGAGTAAATTCTGTGAACAAAGGGACAACTTGTGAAGCGGTTCAGGCTTTTGTCTTGGCACGTCGCGCAGTTCGTTGATGGGTTTTGCTGAGATCAGGTGTAAGGTATGCACCGATACGATGGTTTTGCTTGAATAAGCGCTTCGGCGTTGCTGAATCGTTCTATGAAATAGTTTCTGAAAGCCTTGAGGCTCTGTCCTCAATCCGACGAAATCATAGCGTCATTCAGCAACGCCAGCGCTTCAATGTGTTCTGAACAATGTTCTTGAGTTCACCTGGTTTTTAGATTTTGGAGAGGCGCAATGACTAACTTGTTGACTTGGCTAGTGCTGGGTTTTGTAGCTGGTGCGCTGGCAAAACTCGTTTACCCCGGACGGCAGGGCGGCGGCATTTTTGCCACGACGCTGCTAGGAATTCTGGGGGCAATGCTGGGCGGCTGGCTCGGGACTCTGATTCTGGGAGGGGCCGTCACGGGTCTGAATCTCCCCAGCATTGTGCTCGCTGTCATTGGTTCAATGCTGCTGATCTTTTTGTGGGGTTCATTCGCCCGCGCTGCCTAGTTATGAATCGCAACCACCAGTTCCATAATTCAGAGTTTAACCAAAACTAGAGATAATCTGATTTAGCGGTTTCAATGAGTGAATTCTCTTTGAAGCCGCCATTTTTTTCTGCTTATAAATACTTCCAAAATTCCCAGATGATTTAGAACATATTTTGGTTTAGATCCTGGTTTAGATCCCGGTTCAGATCCCGGTTCAGATATTAGTTCGGGCTTATTTGTCTAAATTCATTGAGAGTAAATTGTTTAAAGAGATTTTCAGCAGTTCTACTGACATGATTCCTGCTTCACATAAGCTATTAATGAGAGCGTAGAAACTCACTACTAACTTTGTCAGAATGGCTCTGGCGATGCTTGTCAGGGTGTGGGTTTAGCCTTGAGTATTACAACGTCTACTGTGATTTGATGAGTCTAGAGATCTGTTGGGAAGTCCAGTCGGAAAACCAGTAGAAAACCCAGCAGAGAAGTCCACCGCAGACCAGTAAGATTCCTTTTTTTGTGCAGTCTACCGCTACAGTCGCTCGGTTTTCACAGTGCCAAACGCTGCTTTTATCAATTCCTGAACATTCGTCTATCAAATTGGCTTGGCTTCTATTTTCCAGGCAAAATTGAGTGCTGAGCCTGTATCCCATTACTCGCCTTATCAAGTTTTTGCATCTGCCATTTGGGTCATGCCACTCTCTAGCATCGTCTTGAGCGTGTTTTTACTGAAACGACAAAGTTTGGCTGTTTCTGTGAACAAATTCTGGTGTCTGGCGTCTACCAAATCAGTGCAGTCCTCGTTATAGAAGCCATCGCAATAGAAGCTTTATGAACCGAGATTGGGCGATGCAAATTGAGCACGCTTCAAGCTGCTTCTAAACCTTCTAGATCTTCTAAAAACTGATAAAGGCTGACTCATCCTTTCCTTAACGAACCATCAGCAGGAAATCCTGATGTCTACAATTATTACCGTCACCTCGACCGCAGACAGCGGCGCGGGTTCTTTGCGGGCGGCGATCGCCCAGGCATCGGCCGGAGCCACGATCCGGTTTGCTGCCAGCCTCAAAGGCAAAACAATCGCCCTTACCAGTGGGCAACTGCAAATCAACCGATCGATCACGCTGGACGGCACAGCTGCACCGGGGCTAACCCTCAGCGGCGATCGCAAGAGCCGCATCCTCCGCACTGCCGACAATACAAAAGTGACGCTGCGAAACCTGGCGTTCAAAAACGGCCGAGTGGCGGGCAGCAGTGAAGAAGCGGGGGCTGGCGGTGCC
>RFIF01000064.1 GCA_003695655.1 Cyanobacteria bacterium J069 | reverse complement strand
GCTGCGCCCGCGAAAAATCATCCAGAATCTATAAAACTCGTTTCAACTGCGTAAGCCCTGATGCTATTTCAGGCGATGGGGATCGAGACGTGGAGATCGGGGCTGAAATCCTGGCGGTATTCGGGATTGGTGATTTTAAGTTTTTTGTTTGGGAGTCCTTGGGCGACTTTTGGTAATAATTCTCAGAGCAATTTTTGGAGCAATCAATTTTTAGAGCAATCTAGAGTGAGCTAGAGCAATCTTCAAGTTTCCTTATTTCTGTGTGAGGAGCACCTGAAAGCGCTGGTCTGGCCACAGGGTTTCAAAGTCGGGATCATTTTTGGCGATCGCCCCATATAGCTCATTCAGCGCGATCGCCCGTTCCAGCGATGTCAGCGCCGTTTCGGGGCGACCTTGCAGCGCATGGCAGCAGGCCAGGTTGTAATGTCCCAGGGCACTGTCTGGTTCTAACGCCAGCAGGTGAATATAGCAATCGATGGTGTCGTCATAGCGCTGAAGCTCATAGAGCAGAGAGCCAAGATCGCTCCATACGCTGGGATCAGACTCGTATCGCCGCAGCGCCTCCTCAAAAGACTGGAGCGCTGCCTCCGGTTGCTGCGAGTGCTTGAGTGCCAGCGCTCGCCCGTGATAGGCACCGTAGAAGTCGGGTTCTAGCGCGATCGCCTGATCATAGGCCGCAAGCGCTTCGGCATAGCGCTCCGCCTTCAGCAGGATGTTGCCTTTGGTGTGCCACGGCTCATAGCGATGGGGCGCGTGCTGAATGGCGCGATCGCAAAGGGCGATCGCCTGGTCATAGCGCTGGGATTCAATTAAATAGTCTAAATATTGCGCTGAGGCGTGAAACCGCGACAGGCTGCGGTCATTTTTTCGGATTATGCCACCGCCCCAATATTGAGCCGAACCCTGGAGTTGGGGAGAGCGGCGCATCACGACGGCGGCGATCGCCAGCGCCCCCAGCAGCAAAATCGTGCCCCACTGGCGAAATAGCTCATAGCCCTGCCAGGAAAGCACCGACGGCACCCGCAACAGCGTGGCGATCGCATCAACGCTGCCCCAGAGGGTGCGATTAGCCGCTGGCACCGTCCACAGCACCCCAAACAGCGCAATCATACTGTAGCGACTCCAGCGATTGACCTGATGCCGCACCCCTGCTGGCAGCCAGGGTTCCAAAATACCGTAGCCATCCAGCGGCGGCACGGGCAGCAGGTTAATCACCACCCCCGCCACCTCCAGCGTCACCAAAAAGGCCAGCGCCGGCCAGATCCAGGCGGTTTGGGGCGATCGCAGCAGGTCGGGGTCAGTCCAGCCCCAACTGGTGCTGCCAGGGGCCCAGCCCAGCCAAAACGGTAGCGCCAGCACCCCCGCCACCCCTGCCGTCATCAGCGGCCCCGCGAGAGAAACGGCACTTTTCCACACCCGCCCGCGCAGCTTGGAGTGGTCAATATAGACCGCTGCACCCGGTAGCGGAATGCCCCCCAGCATCAAGAAAATCAGCGGCATTACCAGGCTGGTGCCCACATCGGTATATTTCAGGGGATTCAGCGTCAGATAGCCCTTCTCTTTGACTGAGCGATCGCCTCCCCAATAGGCCACTACCGCATGCCCAAACTCGTGCAGGCACACTGAGGCAATCCACACAACAAAGACAAATAGCGCGACGATAAACATTTTGGAAGTTTGGCGAAGTTTGGCAATGTTGAGTGGGAACGGGGAGCGCAGACGGCTGTTTAGTAAAGCCTCTTTAGTAAAGCCTCTATGGAAAAAGCGCCTAAAGCACCTGAGTAAAAGAGCGCGGCGAGACAAAAACCTCTTTAGAGCGGCGTCTACTTTCTTGGTAAGACCCAGACTATGCCCTCTTCTAGGATGCCCCAGAGATCCAGGAATGGCCCCGCTATCCGGGCTGGGTTCATCTCCCGTCTCACCCCTCATGTGATTAAATCTAGGAGTCGCCCCCTCAATCCCGGATTGGCATACCGGATTGTCATCGACAAGCTGCAACGCTGTCATAATCCGATTTGAAATGAATCGCCCCAACTTTCAACCAATTTTGGGATTTTGAAAGGCGATTGACTGGCAAGGGACTGAGTGGCTTTATCTTTGCATCATCTCTTATAGGACTTACGCAGTTGGATGATTTTTCGCGGGCTGCGCCCGCGAAAAATCATCCAGAATCTATAAAACTCGTTTCAACTGCGTAAGTCCTGTCTTATTTGAACCAATTCCGGCTTTCGCGTTATGGCTTCTTCTGAAATCCTGCGTCTCGCCCGAGAAGGCAACCCGACGGTGATCGCCAGCCTGCTTAACCATGTTCTGAAACCCTATGGCGTCACTGCTACCGTGGTCAGGCACGAAATTCGGCTGGAGATCAAGCTTGTGGCAGTCGAACCTGTGGATGAAGCGGCGATCGCCACGCTGGTGCGCCAGGTCATCCATCAGCTTAATATCAATTACATTCCTACCGTGGCGATCGCCATCGAGGCTCCCAATTCTCCTGCTGCCCAGCATTCTGCGCACCCCGATGCCCACCTCCCGGAAGCCCAGGAAGATTGGACACAATCAGCGACCCATAACTCGGTAGCATGGAGGCAAGCACCAGCCTCTCCGCCTGCTGCTGGTTTACCCGCCCAGCCTCCTACTGCTCATCCCTCAGAGCTTTCCCCCATGTCTGCCACCCAAACGCCTGAGCCTCAAGGTTACTCATCCCCTACAACAGACGCGGCTATGTCAGATCCGGCGAATCCGCTGACGGCCGCCGACCCGCCATTCGAGACTGGACATTCCTCACCTTCGACTCCGAGCGAATCTGCGGCGATCGCTCCGGATGAAGCTTTGGAGGTGTTTCCGCCGCCTGGCGAGCCGCTATTTGAAAATGCGCCTGCCGCCTCAGATGGTTCCCTAGCTGCCACCCAACCAATAGATCTGTGGCAGCGCCCTGAAGCGGTCATTTTCGTCGCTTACCTGATTGCGGTGATTGTCTGGCAGCTCTATGTAGATTTGACGGCGGCATCACCTAATCAGCAATCCGGCTGGACTGCCACCGCCCTGGCCAAGCGCTTGGGCACCAGCCGCAGCACCCTGAGCCGTCGCCGATACCAGGAAGATTTTTCGGCATGGACGCAGAGCCTTGATCCAGACGGGATCGCCTGGATGTACGTCGGGCCGCGCTTTACCCCTGCACTAGGCGCTGACGTTCTGCCTGTAGCGCCTCGCTAACCTGGTCATATTCTGCAACCAGTTGCTCAATTTGAGCTGTAATCTCGTCGGGGCTGCTCTGGTGGGCGGTGTCTTCTAAATATCGACACAGCTTGGAGAGGCGAGTTGCTCCCAGCACGGCGCTGCTGGACTTGAACGTGTGGGCAGTGCGCATGAGGGCAGTCGTATCGAGCATGGCACCTGCCGTCTTGATGCTTTCGATCATCTTGGGGGCTTCGGTGAGATAGCAGTCGATTAGCTCAATAAAGATGCTGGCGGCCTGATCGCCCATGTCTTCGATGAAGCTATTGATAAATCGATTATCTAGGGGAGATGGCTTGGCTGAGGATGCGGCGATTGCCCGTCGGGGGCAGTTTTTGAGCAGCGTCGCCAGTTGCTCTAGGCGAATGGGTTTGCTGATATAGTCGTCCATGCCAGAAATCAGGCAGTCCTCGCGATCGCCCATCATGGCGTTAGCCGTCACCGCTACGATGTAGGGCATCTCCTCTGGCAGCAGGCGCTCTCGCAACAGGCGGGTGGCGGTGATGCCATCTACTTCGGGCATTTGCACATCCATCAGCACCACGTCGTAAATCTGGCGAACGATCGCCTCAATCGCTTCACTGCCGTTGGAAACTACGTCGGCTGTATAGCCCAGTTGCTCCAGCATTCGCATCAACACTTTTTGATTAACCAGGTTGTCTTCTGCCACCAGGATGCGGAGGCCAACGGGCGACTCGTCCTCTGCGTTTCCGTCGGCCGTCTGCCTGGAGGAAGCGGTAGATGCCGTGATAGAAGCCGAGCCAGAGGGTGTCGCCTCGGAATGGAGATTTGCCCCGAAATAATTGCTTAGCATGGTGTAGAACTGAGACTGTTTAACAGGCTTGGCGAGACAATGGGCGATCGCCCCAGGGGTATGGTCTAAAAGGTCAAAAGCATGAGTTGGAGAGCGATCGAGGCGCGTCAGCAGAACGACTGGAATCGACTCACAATCGGGTAATTCAGACATTTCCTCTGCCAGTGGTTTTCCGGTATCCGCCATGAGGTGGGATTCTAGCAGGATCAGATCGGGGCGATCGCCTTGCCGCAAGTGGTGTAGCGCCGCATCGCTATTGCCCAAAGCCACCACCCGGATGCCTAGAAACTCTGCCTGATGCACCAGGTTTTCTCGATGGATGGTTTGGCTATCGACCAGCAGCAGCGATCGCCCTTCAAACGGGCTGCGGTGTTCGATCGGCATACTGGCTCCAGCACAGGAGCGCGTCACAAATGAAAAATAGAATGTCGAGCCTACCCCCACCTCACTCTCTAGCCATAGCCGCCCTCCCATCCGTTCTGACAGCCGCTGACTAATGGCCAGCTCCAGCCCGGTGCCGCCGTATGTGCGATTAATCGAAGAATCTCCCTGAGAAAACGGCTGAAACAGGCGATCGAGCCGTTCAGTAGGAATGCCAATTCCAGTATCTTTGACTGCCAGACGAATCGTACAAGTCGGCAATTCTACGTCACTGGGCACGCTGTCGAGCTGGATGCACCGCGCACTCACCGTTACCGTGACTTCTCCCTGCGGCGTAAACTTGACGGCATTGCTGAGCAGGTTCACCAGCACCTGCTGCACCCGCATTGAGTCACCCGTCACCCAATCAGGCACACCCGGCTCAAACAGACAGCCCACTTCCAGGTCTTTCTCAAGCGCCTTGGGCATCACCAGGTCAATGGCACATTCCACACACTGCCGCAGGCTGAAGGTGTTTTGCTCCAGCTCCAGCTTGCCTGATTCAATCTTCGAGAAATCCAGAATATCGTTGATGATTTTTAGCAGCGTTTCCCCGCTGCTGCTAATTGTTTGGGCGAATTCCTGCTGCTGGGGGGTGAGGGGCGTGCCTAAGAGCAGCGACGACATGCCAATCACCGCATTCATCGGGGTGCGAATTTCATGGCTCATGGTGGCCAGAAACTCACTCTTAGCACGGTTGGCGGTTTCGGCATCGCGGCGAGCTTGCTCTAGGGCGATGTTTTTTAGCATTAACTCTTGGCGCTGCTGGGTTTCTTGTTCCAACAGGCTGGCATGGGCCAGCGCAATACCCAACTGGGCAGCGACGGCTTCCAGCAAATCAATCTCGTCTTCGTTCCAGTGGCGCAAGCGATCGCACTGGTGCAGACAGATTGCGCCATTGGGTTCGTTCTGGTAAGACGTGCGAATCGCCAGCATTGATCTGAGCTTCAGATTTTGCAATAGCGGGTGGAAGCTGCTCAGCAGGGGATCGCTCAGCACATTATCAGAGGCGATCGCCCGATCCTGAGTGATCATTTTTGCGACATGGGGGTTGCCCTGCATGGGCACTGCCTTCATCACTTGATGGAAGTCATAGCCCGGCTCCAGGTAAGTCGCCACAATCGGAATCTGACAGATGGGTTCAGTCTTATAGGTGTGAATCAGCACCCGGCTCACTTGGAACGTTTGACCAATCTGTGTTGCTGCTGTTTGTAGAATCTGCTGAGAATTTAGGCTTTGGCGAATCTCTTCGGTAATCTGTTTGAGCAGCAGCGCTTTGCGGAACTGTCGCTCTAAAGCGGCTGCCGCTAGATGGCGCTCCGTAATGTCGAGCAAAACGCCTTCTATCACGATCAAACCTGTGGCATCCTGGCTGGATTGGGTCTTTTCGTAGACCCAGCGCACGCTGCCGTCTCGATGGGAGAGTCGATATTCCTGGGCATAGGAATTAAGGCGATCGCCACTCGCTAATGGAGCCAGAGACACTCGCTGGCGATCGTCAGGATGCACCACGCTGCCAAAGCTGCGGATTTGGCTATCAATAAAGTCCGAAGCCGGATAGCCTGTTAAATCGGCGATCGCCTCGCTAATAAACTCCGTAACCCAGGGAAAATCGGTTGTATTCTGCGGCTCATGGCGAGCACGAAACACCACCCCCGGCAAATGCGAGACTAGCGATCGAAACCGCTGTTCGCTTTGGGCTAGGGCTTCCTGGGTCTGCTTGCGGGTGGTAATGTCTTGGGCCGTGCCCAGCAGTTGCACAAGGCTGCCTGCCTGATTGCGGCTAAAAGAGGTCTGGCGCGATCGCAGCCAGCGCCATTCCCCGCTGGCGTGGCGCAGCCGAAACTCCACCTCCACCCCTTGCCCGTTCGGGTCTTGCTGCAATTCATGAATGCTGTTGCACAATGCCGACAAGTCCGCCGGATGAATCAATGCCTGCAAAGCCGATGGCTCTAGTTCATAAACCTGATGAGCGAGATAGCCCAACATTTCAGAAATCTGGCGATTGACAAACTGAATCCGCTGCGTGCCCACTTCGTAGAGATAAAGCAGGTTGGGCGTGGTTTCCAAGATTTGCTGGATGAACCACTGGTTTTCCCGCTGGGTGGCGTCGGCCTGCTGGCGCTGGCGCAGGCTGCACTCTCGCTCGATGAGATCCTGCCGCAGTTTCTCGTTTTCTGCGAGCAGCTCAGCCGTTCGGCGTTCTACCGCTTGCTCAAGTTTTGCTTGCTCAAGTTTTGCTTGCTCAAGTTTTGCATGAGCTGACCCGGCAGGGGAATCTAGCGATGATTGCCCAGATTCTGGATAGACTGGCATTCGGTTCCTCACCACTTGTCTTTTTGCATACAATCCTGTCGCAACACCCAGAACGGCTACTTTCTCTGATCAAAAAACAGCCTTGAGGAAATCATTTGCAGGAATTTTTTAGAAACAATGCTCAACGAGCGCCATTAGCAGTTTTATCGAAAAAACCAGCTCTTTTACCCAAATTCACTCAAAGTTGCAGATTAAGCCTGACAATCTAGGGTTCCACAAAATTGCCCCACAGTACCATCTGTCCTGGCTTGTTCCGGAAGTTGTCCACCAAAATCAGCGGCGACAGAGAGCTAATCCTGAAATTTTAGCGATATTAAACGCAAATGCGGAAAAATTGTGGATACAGAAGGTTTGATCGCCCGGCACACTGAAAAACAGGCGCGCCTGATTCACGCAGCCCGTCAGCACAAGGCGATCGCCTTACTCCAGCTCAACCCATCCAGCCTATAAACTCAGTACCCCATTGCCCTATCGCAGTCCGAAAGGGCAATTCAGGAAAACCTTCCCGATGGTTGATTTTCAGCCTGGCACTAAGATGCAGCTTCTTCACTCACCATATCAGGAGCCTCAAACTTGTATCCCACCCCTCGAACGGTCTGGATTAAGGCTGGCTGGCTGGTATCTAGCTCAATTTTCTTGCGAATCTGCCCAATGTGAACGTCAACCACCCGCTGATCGCCAACGTACTCGTAATCCCATACTTTTTGGATCAGCTCAGCCCGTCGCCACACTCGCCCAGGGTGGCTGGCCAGAAAATGGAGCAGATCAAATTCCAGCGCCGTCAGTGGCACCATTTCGCTGTTCAGCGTCACTTCACGCCGCACAGGGTCGATCGATAGACCATTAAACGTAAGGCACTGCTGTTCAGCAGCCGTAACCGGACGCTGTCGCTTTAAAATTGCCTGCACGCGAACTTCTAGCTCGCCCAAGCTAAAGGGCTTGGTGAGATAGTCATCCGCTCCCTTAGAGAATCCGTGGATCTTATCTGCCTCATCGGCGCGGCTTGTCAACATCAATACAAACACGCCCGTGCGACCCTGCATCTCCTGGCAAAGCGTATAGCCCGTGGCATCTGGCAAGTTGACATCTAAAATGACCAGATCAGGGTTGAACTGTTCAAAAATAGCCATTGCCCCTTTGCCATCTTCAGCTGACTCGACCTGATAGCTGTGGGTAGAGAGAAAACGATGCACCAGTGTACGAATGTGACGGTCATCGTCAACAACAAGAATCTTGGCTGAAGCCATGACTGTAACCTTGGGTCGATGAATAGAGGGACGTTGAGTGAAATTTGTGAAATTTTAAGTGGAATTTTAGAATGAAATTTTTAGAGACTCAGGCTCTGGTAGACGCGTAAGACCATTCAGGAGCGGACTCAATCTGAAACCTGTACCCCTGTATATATTAAGCAGCCATTTAAACCAGTATCCGCATAGAATTCCCAGTGGACGCACTTAAGCGTAAAACAAATTTTATAAGTTATTTGAAAACATCGGGGTTGATCGCGTAAGAAGGATGTGTTTGAAGCTACGTTTACTCTCTATTTGCGCTTTATTTACCAAGGGCGGCTAGATGGCTACACTAGGGGGTGATGGATACAAGTAGTTATTGAACCCGTCCTGATCAGTTTAAGCACAATTAACGAAGGTATTGCCACTCAAGCCCGAAAGCGGGATATCGGGATGCTCCAAAAGCTATAGTAGATAGCATCCTGGAACTACAGGGTCAAGTTGTCAATCGGCGGATTTTCAATGGGCGGATTGCCAATGGGCGGAACACTCGTAAAACTGAGGTGAAAGCAAACTGAAGATGAGAGCAGTGGGAGCATCGGTTGGCTCGGTTTAGTCTGGAGCATTTCAAAGAAGCATTAAATTAACGTGATCTAGCGCGAGACAGACTTTTTGCTTTTTGCTAGGATGCCCGCAGGATGAAGCTCCGTCGATGTTTTAACATCAAGCCGCGACTGATACTATTCATCATAATCGACGATTCATAATCAACTATCGTGGGGATTCGGCTGGAGGGCGCGAATGGAGGACATGAGCCACTACGAAAGACTCGGTGTAGACGAAACCGCGTCGTTTGAAGAGATTCAGGCGGCAAAGGTACGTCTGGCTCAGGAGCATGAGGGCGACTCGCGCACGCTAGAGGCTATTGAGGCGTCTTATGATGCGATTTTGATGGATCGGCTGCGGCAGCGGCAGGAAGGCAAGATCAAAGTGCCCGATCGGATTCGGTTTCCTGAGCGGATTGCAGAGCCGCCACCAGATTTTGCGCCAGCATCGCCTAAGGCCTCGCCGAGCTGGCTTCAGCAGTGGCTCGACACGCCCAGCCGTGCAGATATTTTGTGGCCGGGCGGTTTGCTGCTGGGGGCTAGTCTGCTGAGTCTGTCCTCCCCCTCGCTGGCGCTGGCGTTGGGAGTGGGGGTTAGCATCTTTTTCTTGAATCGCAAAGAGCACAAGTTCGGGCGAGCGTTTTTGCTGTCGCTCGCGGGTTTGCTGCTGGGCGTGCTGTTGGGCATGGCGTTGGTTGGGGCGATCGCCCCTCAGATTGCCCAGATTGGTCTAAGTGAACCCAGTGCAGCGGCGATTATCACGCTCTTTGTGCTTTGGTTGATTAGCAGTTTCTTGCGCTAGGTTAGGCGTTTGCACTGCCGGCAATTTCCCAGCCAGCATTGGCCAAAATCACCTGAAATGCAGTGGCGAAGCTGTCTACAATCCAGTCGGGCTGATGCTTGCTGAGCTGAGGGCGATCGCGAATGCCGCTGAGTACAGACACAACAGGAATCCCATGTGCTTTGGCCGCTGCAATGTCTGCCTCCGTATCGCCCACCATCCAGTTTTCTGCCGGGGGCAACTCGCTCAGAGCACGCTGCATTAGCATCGGCTTGTCTTGCACGTCGGTCGTTTTTACGTAGTCATTGCTGAGGCAATAGCGGCGATCGCGCCCAAAGAACCGTCCCAAATCGCAGCGTTGGAACGCTTCTTCTAGCTCACTGGTGCGCCGCATCGTCATCACTGCTAAGTCGATATCCAATTGCTGGATGCGCTGCAAGGTTTCGATTGCACCCGGAATCGGCGTGTCATAGCTGAGGTAGGGTGGCGTATGAACCGTGTTGCGTCGCATCCGCGCAAAGTCCTGAGACTGTAGCTCGTCTAGCCCAGAAAGCTGCCCAATCTGGCGTTCTGGCACTTGCGATCGCTTGAGCTGCCAAAATTCTGATTTAGAAAGCCGCTTGACCGGTTGTCCAGGGCGGCGCACCTGGTCTAGGCAGACTTGATAGACCCGATAGTAACGCTCCGACACGTCCATAATGGGGCCGTCAAAATCTGTGATAATTCTCAATGTTTTTTGAGCCATAGCTCTAGTTTTGTAAATTTTTCATTGCTTTAATTACAGATTAGCCTGACCGGAGGGGAAGCGATAGCTTTTTTGAGTATTTTTACTCCCTTAGATGGACTGGTCGATGGGCTGGGTCGATGTAAATGAAGCGAGCCTTGTGGATTCTGGATGATTTTTCGCAGGCTGTGCTCGCGAAAAATCATCCAACTGCGTCAGGCCTACTCGATGCCAAAGGTGACCGAAACGACTGCCGTAATGTCTTTCTCAATAGAAGACGTGTCATACATGCCGTAATCGCTGACATCCGTCGAGTTGCGAGAAGTGATTTGAAACACGCCCGTTTCGGCACTGCGGACTGCGCCAACCTGATTACCTGCGCTTTGAGCGATCGCCTCAGCCCTGGCTTTGGCATCCTTGGTAGCCTCAGACACCATTTCAATCCGCAGCTTGCTCAGCTCCGTATACAGATATTGCGGCGACTCGGAAACCAAATTGATCCCTTCGTTGATTAAATCAGTCGATTTTTGTGACAGATCTGTGTATCGGTCAACCTCGTTAGCCCGCACCTCAAATCGCTGAGTCAGCCGATAGGCGAGAGTTTGCCCCGTTTCTCGCCCGTTGGAGGAAACCTCTGGAATCGCGTAGGACTCGATCGCGCTCAGGGTGACGGACTCCGCAGGCACCTGATTTGCCCGGAGATAGGCCTGCACCCGTTCCGTCTGTCGCTTGAGGTCTTGGTAGGCAGCTTGAGCCGTGGGCTGCTGGCTAGAAACCGACAGCCGCCAAATAATGTAGTCGGAGCGAATCGGCCGCTTCGCTGATCCGGTGACGACCAGGACATCATTGGTTGACTTGATATCGCGCAGGGCGGCTGCACCGATGAACGTGCTGCCGACGAGTGCCAGAGAAAGTGCCACTAGCCCTGCAAAAAGCTGGGGATAGCGCTCTGATGAGAATGGGGTTGACGATGAAGTTTGCATAGAAAGTTCTCCTCTCCACCAATGGGAGCATAAAGACCCTCAGCGCTTATGCAGCCCCAGAGTTAGCCTAGAGTTAGCCTAGAGTTAGCCCAGAGTTAGCCCAGAGTTAGCCTAGAAACTAGCCTAGAATTGCCCAGCAGCTAGCCCAGAATTGCCCAGCAGCAACTGTCAACCGGGGAGCGATGAGGCGATGGGGTCAGATTTTTTAAGGAATTGAGTTCGTCTAGAGTCCGTCAATCGGATACTGCCGGGCAGTGGATGTTCCCTCCGTTCCGGCTGGGTCGGATGCATCCCTGGTTGACGCAGGTTTTATCAAAATCCTGATTGCGGCTGGCGCTGGCAATGTTCAATCGTTCCCGCTGTGGCATCGATTGCGGGAACAGGACTTACGCAGTTGAAACGAGTTCTGTAGATTCTGGATGATTTTTCGCGGGCTGCGCCCGCGAAAAATCATCCAACTGCGTAAGTCCTAGGGAAGTCATGAATCGGCGATCGCCCTTTTATGGCCGCAAGGTGAAGCCGCCCTGATAAACGCTAACTACGACCTGGGCGGGGGCTATTCCTGATGAATCGACTGCATTTTTGTTCGTGGGGCGATCGCTGTCCTAGCTTAGCGTTGCAGCAGCGTCCAGACTCGGCATTCAGACTCAGGATTGCGGTCTACCAGATCTCTGCTAATCCGGGCGATCGCCCTTCATGCGCTGCTCCAAGTCTTCGAGCGTGTTAATCAGCAGGCGTTTTGCCTGAAGTGACCAGCCCCACCGCTGAACGGCGATCGCCCCGGCCCCGCCCAAGATCGTCGCCAAAAAATCTGCTGGCTGCATAAACGAGATGCCCAGCAATAGACCCAGCCCCGCAATCCCCCACAGCGGTAGCGCTACCGTCTGACGCTGTGTCTCGACGATTTTGGAAAAACCATCGGTGGGCATTTCCGCCAGCAGCGCTTCCTTAATCTGCTGCTGTTCGGCTCGCGAGACAGACAGCGCAATCTTCTGCCGCAGCTTTTCGATTTTGCGGGCGTCAGTGCTGTATTGCGTCAGTTCATCCTGTGCCATTAGAAGCAGGCGTTCAAGCTGTCCCATCTTGGTTTTTGTCTTTCGTTACGGGTCTTTCGTTACGGTTTATGTCAATATCTTGACTCCCACTCATTACCATAAGGCGCTGAGCACCTGCTTGGAACACTCGATCGCATATCCAGGACGGAAAATCTCTCTGAGATTATTCCTCTTCCCACAGCCGCTCTAGCTGATATCGCCAGGCCCCCAGCGCCTGCTCCCGCTCGGCGCTGCCCGACTCTAATCCCCCCATCATGCCTTCTGCATAAAAGCGCTCCAGGGTTTGCAGTGTTGCTTCGAGGGACTGCCCCTGCTGTTTGGCGGCCTGGATAATTTGGCGAATTTGGGCTTCGGCGAGGCGGTCAAAGCTGGTGGCGAGTCCGCGCTCTTGCAGAGACACCAGGCGGGCGATCGCCGCTCGAAAATCTTCTGGAGTCAAGCTAGACAAGGCGTGTTGATAAACGCCCCACAGCACTCCCTGATGGAGGGCATAGCGGACTTCTTGCGTTTCGTCGAAATTTGCCTCCAGAAGTTGGGCAAGATAAGGCTCGGCAGCCTGCGCTGAGTCAATCGAAATAAGCGATCGCAGCCAGGTTTGGTCTTCTGAAAGCAGCACCAACAGCCGCAAGCTGCCCAGTTCTACCTGCCAGGATTCAGGCTCTGCCGCCTGGATAGCCTCTCCAAACATCGCCTTCAAAAAGGGGGTAATCTCGCCAGGAATCATAGGGACTCAAGCATAGGGTGTGCAGTTTGTAACTTACAATACCTCTCTTCCTGAAAACAGAAACGAGAATACCCGCATTAAAGCTTTATAAATTAAGGAATCCACAAGGAATCCACGCGGGGAGGAACAAAGTTGTTATGAGTATTTCGTCAGATTCACAAATTGTGGATCTCGCCCAGGCGAGTGAAGATTATCCGCTTTCAGCCGTGCCAATGGAGGCTCGCAAGCCCATTTGGTCCCTTGCTCCGCTGCTAATGGGATTTGCGCTCACTTCTACGACCCTGTTTGCAGGCGGCTTGATTGGTTCGGCGTTTACTTTCTCTACCATGCTCTCAATCGTGCTGATTGGGAACCTGATTTTGGGAACCTACTGCGCTGCGATGGGCTACATTGCTCAGCAAAGCGGACTGACAACGGTGCTGATGTCGCGCTTTAGCTTTGGCAACGTGGGTTCGCGCTGGGTTGATTTTGTGCTGGGCTTCACGCAAATCGGCTGGTATGCCGTGACCAATGCGTTCATTGCAGACGCGCTGGCCAAGCAGTTTGGCTTTTCTGACGGAATCAAGGTGTTTCTAACGGTGTTTTTCACCTTTGTCTTCTGTGTCACCGCCTACATTGGCTATACGGCGATGGACTGGCTGAGCCGCTTGGCGGTGCCTGCCATGATGATCCTGATTGCCATCAGCCTCTTTAGAGGGTTTGGGGACGCCGGAGACTTGGCAAGCTTGCAGCCGACTCAGCAGATGACCTTTGGGGCGGCGATCGCTACGGCCATGTCTACGTTTATCTCTGGCGGCACCCAGTCTACTAACTGGAGCCGGTTTGCCGATACGCCTAAAAACGCTATTTTTAGTATGTTCCTGGCCTTCTTTTTCATCAACGGGCTGCTAATTTTTACCGGAGCCTTCACCACGCTGGTCTATGGCAGCGAAGACTTGATTGCGGCGATGGCAAGGCAAGGACTGCTGTTGGGAAGCCTGGTGCTGCTGATCCTCAACGTGTGGACGACGCAAGACAACACGATTTATGCCTTTTCGGTAGCGGGCACCAACTTTTTCCGGACCACCAAGCGCCATGCCTTTGTGATTGGCGGCGCGCTGTTTGCGCTGCTGCTGGCGCTGACGGGCATTTACGAAAACCTGATCAGCTATCTGCTGTTGCTGGGCACGGTGATTCCGCCGATCGGTGGCATTATCATGACCGACTTTTGGCTGCGCCACCGAGGACAGTTTCCTTCACTGGATACAGCGCTGCCAGCGTTCAACTGGGCTGGCGTCATCGCCTACATTGCCGCAGCGCTGATTGCCTTTTTCACGGGAAATGCTGGTATTGGCATTGGCCCGCTCAACGGCATTATCTCAGCGGCTGTGCTCTACGCCTTGCTGACCAAGGTGATTCCCCAGCCCATCCGCGTCACGGAAATGTAGCAACTTTCCGTTTTGAGAGTTTACAAACAGCTCAAGTCGCGGGCACCTAAAACTGGCTACGACTTGAGCTTGTTTTTGAGCATCGCCACGGTCAGGCTTGCTCTATTGCATCCTTAAAGTTTGTCCAGCATTTAGAGCTAATTTATTAAGTCGCTGAAACTCCCATCTGGTAGGGCTTTCAGAAAAACTGCTTAATGCAGTTCCCGGAAGCCAAAACCCCTGATATACAAGGGATATAAGCGACTTAGGATTGACTTTGTAAATCCGCTC
>RFIF01000063.1 GCA_003695655.1 Cyanobacteria bacterium J069 | reverse complement strand
TCGTTAAACGGTGCGGTCAGGGTGTTGGCGGTGGTGGACTTGGGCACGCCGGGCGAATCGGGCAGTCCCAGCGTTGCCACGCCAGAGCCAGCCTTCACCAAAAACATGTCGGCGTGACCGTGATAGCAGCCTTCAAATTTGATCAGCTTTTCGCGGCCCGTGTAGGCCCGCATCAGCCGCAGCACCGCCATGCAGGCTTCGGTGCCAGAGTTGACAAAGCGCACCATTTCAATGCTGGGCACGGCGTCGATCACCATTTCCGCCAGCACATTTTCCAGATAGCAGGGCGCGCCAAAGCTAGTGCCTTTTTCCGCCGCTTCCTGGATGGCTTTGATCACGTCGGGATGGGCGTGACCGCAGATCGCTGGGCCCCAAGTGCCGATGTAGTCGATATAGCGGTTGCCATCCACATCCCACATATAGGCGTCTTTGACGCGATCGATGACGAGGGGCTGCCCGCCCACCGACTTGAAGGCGCGGACGGGCGAATTGACCCCGCCGGGCATTAGCTTTTGGGCGGCGGCAAAAATTTCTTCTGAACGGGTTGTTTTTAAGCTAGTCGTGCTGGTCAAGGGTTACTCCTGTTGTCGTGTGGAAGGATTTTGTAAGTTTGGTCGCGCCGCCTAGCTTGAGGAGGAACGGCAATCGGCGCACTGCACATTTCATTATCCTACGTGGTGGAGTAGGGTTAAAGTACAAGCCTATGGGGGGTGTGTTGTAGATGCTGATTCGGAAATTGCTGGACTGTGAAGAGTTTATCGCGGGCGATCGCACCCTCCTGCGCGAACTGCTGCATCCCGACAAGCAGCCTATCGACCTGCGCTATAGCCTGGCCCACGCCGTCGTCGCGCCGGGCGACACCTCCACTCCCCACGCCCTAAAAACCTCCGAGGTCTACTACATCCTCAGCGGCATCGGGGACATGCACATTGCCAGCAAGACAGACAACGACACGACCGACGAGGTGCGGCGCGTGCAGCCGGGGGACGCCATCTACATTCCGCCGAATGCGCGACAGTTTATCCATAACCCCGGCACCGAGCCGCTGGTGTTTCTCTGCATCGTCGATCCGGCCTGGCGGGTGCAGGATGAGATTATCTTTTGATGAGATGAAGAAGTGGTGGAGTGTTGGAGTGATGGAGCGTCGGGGTGTTGGAGTGTTGGAGGGCTTAGGAAAAATAAAATACATTGACTCTCCCCTTCTCCCGCTCTCCCCCTCCTAATCCTCTAAACGATCTCCTTCAGAAACTTTTCTAGCCGCTCCATACCGCGCTTGATCGTTTCCAAATCAGTGGCGTAGGAGAGGCGGATGCAGTCGTCGGCTCCGAAGGCAACGCCCGGAACCGTGGCAACCTGATAGTTCTCCAGCAGTTCGCTGCAAAAGTCGAGCGACGATCGCCCCGTTTTGGCGATGCTGGGGAACATATAGAACGCGCCGTCGGGCTGGGGGCAGTAGAGTCCAGGCATGGCGTTCAGGGCGTCCAGGATGAAGCGGCGACGCTCGGCAAATGCCGTCAGCATCGTTTGCACGCAGTCTTGAGAATTTTCGTAGGCGGCGATCGCCCCATATTGGGCAAAGGTACACACGTTCGACGTGCTGTGGCCCTGAATCTTGGTGGCCGCCTTCACCACGGGCACGGGCCCCGCCAAAAAGCCGACGCGCCAGCCGGTCATGGCGTAGGTTTTGGCAAAGCCGCTGCATACGACGGTGCGCTCATAGGCTTCGGGGCTGGCTGCGCCGATGCTGAGGTGTTCGGCTCCGTCGTAGAGAATTTTTTCGTAAATTTCATCCGACAGCACCCAAAGATCGGCATCCACAGCAACCTGGGCGATCGCCCTCACCTCGTCCGGCGTGTAGACCATGCCCGTCGGGTTGGAAGGCGTGTTGAACACCAGCAGCTTGGTTTTGGGCGTAATCGCCTGCTTGATCTGCTCTGGTGAGACTTTAAAGTTGTTTTCTACTGTGGTCGGCAGGATGACGGGCGTGCCCTCCGCCAGCTTCACCATTTCGGGATAGCTGACCCAAAAGGGCGCGGGAATCAGCACCTCGTCGCCCGGTTCAATCATCGCCAGCATCAGGTTAAAGATCGACTGCTTGCCGCCGTTGGTCACCAGAATATTGTCTGCGCCATAGCAGAGGGCATTGTCGCGCTGGAGCTTTTGGGCGATCGCCTCTCGCAGCGCTGGCTCTCCGGCGGCCGGGCCATAGCGCGTCTTGCCCGCATTCAGTGCGGCTTTGGCCGCTGCCACAATATGCTGGGGCGTGTCAAAATCTGGCTCTCCGGCGCTAAAGCTGCATACGTCGATGCCGTCTGCCTTCATCGCTTTGGCTTTGGCGTCAATAATGAGCGTCATTGACGGCGATACCTGCTCTACCCGTGCTGCCAGTTTCATGCCTACCCCAAATGCTTGACCGTTCAGGACGTTTTAGCTGAATGTAGCTCACTTCAGCCTACCCTGAACGACAGCAGCGACCTGAAAATGTCAGGCGTTTTTTACAAACGAGTTTTACAGACAAGTTTTATAGACAAGTCAGGACTTACGCAGTTGAAACGAGTTCTGTAGATTCTGGATGATTTTTCGCGGGCGCAGCCCGCGAAAAATCATCCAACTGCGTAAGTCCTACAAGTTTTGCAAACGAGTTTTACAAACGAGTTTTACAAACGAGTTTGACGGACAAGTTTTATAAACTGGGCTGATGTGAAGAAGGTGGCGATTTTGGGTTTGGGGGTTTTGGATTTTGGATTTTGGATTTGGGGATGAGTGCGGTTCAGGAAAAGCCGCTGCGTCCGATAATAGCGGCATGGAAGATTTCTCGACGCTGTATTGTCCCCTGACCCCGGCCGATCAGCTTTGCTACATCCACATTCCCAAAACGGCAGGCTCGACCCTGACGGCGATCGCCGATGCCCAGTTCGACGTGCGCCAGATTGCGCCCGCGCCGCGCCATCTGCCTGCCGTCACCCCCGCTGCCCAGGGCTGTAACCCCGATCAGCTCAAGGCGCTGCTGACCCAATATCGCTTTATTCGGGGGCACTTTAGCCATAACGATATTCGGCAACTGCTGACGCGCCCGGTCTATCTGACGGTGCTGCGCGACCCGGTAGATCGGGTGATTTCGGTGTATGAATTCTTTCGGCGGGCGGCCCAGCGGGGGCAGCCGCCCGAAACACCAGAATACGCCATGCTGATGAAAGCCGCCGCCGAGCAGGATTTGCTGGGGTTTGTGCTTGATCCCAATCCAGTGGTGCAACTGCGGACGAGCAGCTTTCAGACGCGCCAGTTGGCGACTTGGGACGGGGATTGGTCGGCTGTGTCGGCGGGCGATCGCCTCCGTTCTGCCTGCGCCAGTGTGGATCAGTTTGCCTGGGTAGGGCTGACAGAGCAGTTTCAAGCTTCGGCGCAACTGCTCAGCTACCGCTTTGGCTGGTATCCCGCAGCGGTTTACCAGAACCTCCGCGTGGTGACGCACAAACCGCGCCGCGACGGCGTTGCACCCGACGTAATTGAGGCGATCGCCCAGCACAACGCCCTTGACGTAGCCCTTTATCAGCACGCCAAAACCCGCTTTGAAACGCAGTATCAGCAGATGCTCAACGCCTTGCGCCGCCAAGAAAACCTGCAAGACCCAGATGATCCGGCCGCCCTGCAAGCCGCCCTCCAGCAGCACTATGTCCGCCACTACGCTGCCCCACCGCTCTGGGGAGAAATCGAGGGCGATGCGATCAGCCAGGCGTCTCTCAATCGGCTGCTATATGACTTTCGGCAGCCCCTCTCCGGCGAAGGCTGGCATCGGCGCAACGGCCGCTTTAATGGCATCGAAGTTGACCAGCCCGTGGTGCGCTGGTCAGGCCCTGGACTGGTTTCGATTTTGGACTTGCCGCTGCCGGCCGGTCTTGCGGCTCAGCCTACGCTGCGAATTACCGTCGCTATTGAGCAGGCGATCGCCCCCGCAGTCCTCGACAGCCTGCAACTCTCCGTCAACCAGCAGCCGATTCCGCTCAAAGTGCTCACGCGGCCGCCCACGCCACAGCCCCACGCCGTCACGCTCCAGGGCCCCCTGCCGGCGATCGCCAACTCCCAGCCCTTCATTCGCCTCAGCTTCCGCGTCAGCCAAACGCTCCCCCGCAACCTCCACAACCCCGCCCTAGAAGACAGCCGCCCGGTTGGATTCGCCCTCCAGCAAATCACGATCGAACCCGCCCGCCGCCGCTGGTGGC
>RFIF01000626.1 GCA_003695655.1 Cyanobacteria bacterium J069 | reverse complement strand
GTTTATGATTGCTGGCCCTGTCTCCCACAACCATGCGCTGTGGCGACACCCCGACACGCAGCTTGATTTTCTTCAGCCTGAAACCGATCAGCAGATTGCCCAAATTTTGGAAACAGGCAAGTTTGACTTGCTGTTTTTTGCGGATCGGCTGGCGGTTTCAGAGGGCTATGGGCAGAGCTTTGAAGTGGGCGTACGCTATGGCGATCAGGACGCAGCCCGGCTCGATCCGATTCCGCTGCTGGCGGCGATCGCCCCCTCACGCAGCATATCGGGCTGGGCGCAACCTGCTCGACCACTTACTTTCATCCCTATCCTCTCGCCCGCAGCTTTGCGACCCTCGACCACCTGACTCACGGGCGCGTCGCCTGGAATATCGTTACCTTGGTCAACGATGGCGAAGCGCAAAACTTTGGAATAGACAGCCATCTAGAGCATGACCAGCGCTATGACCGAGCCGATGAGTTTCTGGAAGTTGCCCACAAGCTTTGGGCAAGCTGGCAGCGTTCTAATGCAGCAGCGCGATCGCATTCGGGGGCTAAGCAACTTCTACTGGTGGTCGGATGTGGTCACTTAACTGTGGGTGATTAACCGGATTTGATACTATCTAATTAGACAACCAATGCAAGTGCAGTAGACAGATCAGGCAATTCGCTTCTGTCCAAACAGCAAAGCTACGAGGATGGGCGATCGCTCTTAAGACTTCCTATTTCCCCGAATCTTCAGCCTGAGCAGTTACTTTATTGCAGTTACTTTAGTTAAAGTTACTTTATTCAAGCTGTTATCAACGGGTCAAAGCAACAGCAGCTCTGACTAGTTCATCAATGTCCACTGGCTTGGTTAAATGAAGCTGAAATTTAGTGGAGTGAGGATTAAAGCCTGGTTCAGAAAGCAGGCCCGTTACGGCGATCGCCGGAATTTGTCCCCCCTGTTCTGAGTTCAAGCAACGAATTTTCTGAATGAGGCTGTAGCCATCTTCCCCAGTCAAATTAATATCGCTGATTAGCAGATCTGGCCTGGTTTGCCGTAGGGACGCTAATGCCTCTTCTGCCGAAGTCACAGCAATGACTTCAGCTCCATAACTCTCAAGCACAAACGCAAAAAGGGTACGGGTATCCAAATTATCATCAACGACCAATAGCTTTATGCCAGCTAGCTGAAACAAGGTGTTTTCAGCCAGGGAGCACGGTTGTTCTAAACTCATGTATTACGCTACCCTCTTATCAGATTGCAGGCAAGCGGTCAGCCCTTTAGAAAACCCATTAGGAATTTCTAAAGCTATCAAAAGCAACGTTTTCATGCGATTCATGAGAAAATATTAAATTTTTCTGTAGATCATGTCGGTACGAATTCGTACTGAGTGAACTAAGTTCTGGAGGGTTTTTAAGTTTCAGCTATATTCCGTGCCCAGCAGTTGATCAAGCTCCGTCTTGATGACCTGGTAGCATTCACAGGTGGTGGCTTTGAGGCTTTCATGATCCAGGATAACAATGTTGCCCCGGCGATAGCGAATCATCCCTGCTTGCTGGAAGATACCAGCGGCAACTGTCACCCCGGCCCGCCGAATACCTAACATTTGAGCAATAAACTCTTGGGTCAAAGGCAGTTCGTTAGACTGGCGGCGATCGCTTACATTAAGCAGCCAGCGAGCCAAGCGCTCTTCGACCGTGTGCATACTGTTACAGGCGTTTCCTTGTGCCGTTTCGATAAACAGAAACCGCAGGTAGCTCAGCAGCAAATCATGCAGCGGCCCATTTCGGTTGAACTCTGCCTTGAACGCAGCAAGCGACATCCGCACGCCCCCATTCGGAACCTGGACAATTGCTTGATGCGGCATGGTGCCATTTCCTAAGAAAGCTTGGATGCCTACCATCCCCTCTCGCCCTACAAGGCTATTTTCAACAGTCGAACCATCCTCCAAAATCGTGACCAGCGAAATCAAGGCTCGATGAGGAAAGTAAACATGCTCAATCGGCTCGCCGGGTCGATGAACGATTGTTTTGAGGGACAGTGAAACTGGTTCCAGATGCGGCAATAAGCGTCCATACTCCTCGGCTGGAAGGGCAGCCAGCAAACGGTTTTCAGACTTTTTTTGAGGGCTGCTGGAATCTGGCGACATGAGATTGACGCAGAGGATTCGTCTAAAGAGAGATATCAGTAAACTGTATCTTAAATTGGCTCTTACCCCATTAGAAAATCATGCCTGCCGCTAATTAGTGGGCAAAACCCAGAAGAATAATGTAAAAGCGGAGTGACTCGTCCCGGCTCAACTGCTGGTGGAAAACATCTGCGAAGTTTGGCCCAGCATGAACATCAAAGGCGATCGCTCAGCCTAACACCAATCTGTCGCTTAGAGCCGCCCCCCTGCTGCTATTTACTGTTTTGCTGGGCCGGTAGGCGAATAATAAAGGTGCTGCCCCGTCCCAATTCAGACTGAAGCTGAATCGTGCCTTGATGAGACTCGATAATACAGCGAGCCAGATAAAGCCCCAATCCACTTCCCGAACGCTGGTGTAATCCTGGGCGAAATCGCTCAAATAAACTTTCCTGATCTTTGGGCGCAATTCCCGCACCCGTGTCTTTCACTTCAATAGTGACCCAAGCATTCAGGCGATCGCGCTCTGTGGAGAAAGCACCCATCGTCACCTTAGTTAAACATATGTCTATCCCGCCTTTTTCAGTGAACTTAATCGCGTTGCCGACAATATTAGTAAGCACTCGATATAGCTCCAGGCGATCGCCCAAAACTTTAGAAGATAGGGTCTGACTCAGAGTATCATCCTGATCATTTATCGGCGTTAAGACCTGAGTAGATAGCGATAGGTCTCTCTCTTTAGCCAAGGGCAAAAGTTCGCGGACTACTTCCTGAATCACCTCTTCCAAATCAAAAGTGGAAAACTTCAGCTTCTTAAAGCCCGCATCATGTCGATATACTTCCAATAGCGTATTAACCATCTGCAAAAGATTGCGGTTGCTCACGCTCATCGTATTGATGGCTTCGTGCATTTCTAGCGGAATCGCGCCAAACGCTTCTTCTTGAAACAGCGCCAGCATTCTATCTGCTGCTACTAAGGGAGTTCGCAAGTCATGCGTGAGTCTAGATACAAAGTCTTCGTGCTGGCGTTTCAATTTTTTCTCAAGGTCGATGCTATGTTTCAGCCTGAGCATCGATCGCACGCGAGCCATTAATTCATCCAAGTCTAGCGGCTTGCGAATAAAATCATCTGCGCCCAAATCCAAGCCCTTGACCACGCTAGACCGCTCATCCGCCGTAATTAAAAGGATCGGGATGTAGGGAAGAGAAGTATTTTGGCGAATTCGAGTGGTAACTTCATAACCGTCCATTTCGGGCATCATTACATCCAGCAAAATCAGATCTGGCAGCAGTTTTTCTACTTGCTCCAGAGCGGTTTTGCCGTCTGCTGCCAGACTGACTCTATATTCATCTCTTTCGAGAGCCGTTTGAACTAGGAGCAGGTTGTCAAGTGTATCATCGACTATCAGAATATGGTCGCTTTTGGAAGTTTGATTGGAATGCATATCATGATCCTGATCTGTCAATGCCTTGCTAGCATTGTGCTGTTACCTGTGCCGATCTTAGAAGTCAAAGCTTAGAAAGCGTCTATCACTTTCTGTTTGCCAGTGAAAACAGCTTTATCTCATAACTCCACTTCATAATTTCACTTCAAAATTTCATAAGTGGCTGAAAATCATAAATAGCCAGAAAATTTAATTCGTGAATAAACCGTAGTGGATAGGCTAAAGAGAATTTTCAAG
>RFIF01000625.1 GCA_003695655.1 Cyanobacteria bacterium J069 | reverse complement strand
TTTTATGTTTATTGATGTCCACCTACTTACCTTAAATTCATACCTTAAAAATTAGGTGGACTCTAACAGTGCTTCAATACTGCTAAAGTCCACCTGAAAGTAGGGGGTGAATATCAATCAGTCAGTCTGGCGGCGTTGTGCGATCGCCTATGGGCAAACTGTTCCGGGGACGAGATCGAACGGACTATCTGGGTCATCAACTAACGTCGTGAGAACGCGAGTCGTTAAATCTTTGCGATCGCCCCGCTCATCAAAGCTAATCGTTTTGCCCGGAAAGATGCTGCTGGGAGCTTGCGCGGTCGCCAGTCCCTGGCGGATTTCATCAGAAGTAACGCCGGGACGAAACTTGGGCAGCAGCACCTCAATCGCCTCATAGGAGACTGCCGTGACCCGGTTCACGCGGCCCAGCCAGTAGCGATTGGCAGACTCGTCAAAGTCTGGAGCGCATTCGGCAAACCAGTCTGTAGCGACAATTAGCCGATTGCTGAGGGCGAGACGCTCGTCCTTACTGCTGCCGCCATTGCTCCAGTCGGCGGTGTAAATCGGGGCAGAGGCTAGAATCAGTCGCTTGCCGCCGTCCGCCTTGATCACTGCCAGCGCCCGATCAAAGGCAGCGCTGTTGCCCGTGCGCCCGTCCGGCAGAACTACTAGCGCATCTACATCTTCAACTTGGCGCAGGGCATCTTCTGCATCAAACTGCGGATCGGAAAGGTCAAACGTGTGAACAATCGTCCCCCGCAGTTCGATTTCAAACTGAGAGCGCAGGTCGTTGCTGTAAAACTCTTCGGAGTTGTAAAACACAGCGACCCTGGGCTGACTTTTCTGTTGATCCAGATATTCTGCCAGGGTTCTCGCTTCTATCTGGGTAGAAGACGTGGTGCGGAAAAACACGTCAGCGCCATTGCACCGCGCCCGCAGATTCATCACGGTGCTGAGGGGAGAAATGACCACCTGGTTTGCTGCGGCATACACAGGCAGAGAATCGCAAGTGCCCCGACTGGTGTAGTTGCCGATGACCGCCAGTAATGGCTGGCCATCAAGCGCGGGAAGGTTGGGTTGAACCAGCGCTTCGGCGATCGCCCTGCTTTGCGCGGGCACGTTCAAATCATTGGCAATGATCACTTCCAAATAGATGGGCGCATTCGTCCGATTGACGGCTTGATCCTGTGCCTGAGCGATGCCAAACAGCATTTGCTTACCGATGTTAATCGGCGTTCCGTTGGGTTCACTGAGGGGCACCACAGCGGCGATCGTATAGGTCGGTTCCCCTGCCTGTCGTCTCAGCCGTACCTCTGCGTTGTTGCGGAAAATCCGCACTTCAGGATCTTGCAGGGCTGCGGTTGCTTTTTTATGTTCTGGGTTGTCGGTATCGGCGGAATACTGCTGCCGTTGGGCTTCGGCGCGCTCCCGTAGTTCGTCAAATTTTGCTTTAGCCGTGTTGTAATCGCCCGCAGCAAACGCATTGATGCCAGCTTGCTTTAACCCTGCATACGGATCTGCTAGCTTGAGGCTGCCCAGCAGGTTTGCATTGTCGCCAGCGGTAATCAGCCGTTCATGCGGGAGCAGCGTGGGACTGGAATTGCCTTGTCCAGCAGTTCCGATTAATCCCTGAGAATTGCTCGTTCCAGGTGCCTTGCACTGCACGAACAGACAGCGGACTGGCCGAAGCGAGACGAGGGCGATCGCCCCCAGCAGCACTGCCGCCGTGCCCGCGCCCAATATCCACTTACGTCGGTTTGCAGGTATGGGCGACACCGGCGGCTGAATAGGCGGATCTCCTCCGCCTGGAGTCGGCGGGTCAGGAGGGGGCGGCGGGACAGGTTCAGGCTGCAAGTGATCTAGCAACAGTTGCCAGGTCAGCGGCTCCGTGTTCTGTTTGATGCAGACAGTCGGTAGCCAAGTCACTTCGGAATAGCGCAGGTTAAAGTGTTCTAATCCCTGTCGTGCCTCCCGCATCGCCGTGAGCAGGGAGCGCTTTTTCGTAGCAAATTCGTGGAAAAATCGCTGCAAAAACTCTACTGCGACTGGATCAGGCACAGGCTCTTTCATCACGATGCAGCGAGGCACACCAATCTGGGCAAGCTGCTGCGCCAAACCCAATCCATCACATGAATTAAAGATAGCCAGTTGCAAGCCCTTGCGAACCAGCTTACTCAATGCAAACTTAAAGTTGCGAATGCTAATTTCATCAGTTTGGTTTAGCAGCAACCAGCCGACGTTGCCGTCATCATCGCTGCGGCTATGGCCAACGTACACCAAAATATGAAAGCCCTGGGGATCTTCAAGCGTGGACTGAAGTGCCTCTGGTGTGGGCTGGAGCCGCGACACCACTTCCACCGTATCGGGATTCTCGCGGGCGATCTGCTGAATCGCGTCTAAATCCAGATCGGTATTAATATCATCACTCTCTCCAACCAGGACGAGAATCCGAATCTTGGCGGTGGTTGGATAGCTCTTCTTCTCCAGGCCGATGCCTGGTGGATTCAATACTCTGATCGCAGCATCGTTGTAATAATAGTGCTGTCTTAACAGCTTCCAGTCTTGCCAGGGCAGGCGTTTGAGGGTGTCGTCATGGCCCAGATCAATGATCAAGCGGGGGCGATCGCCATTTCCATTCCCGTTCTCGTTTCCGTTCCCATTCCCAGTTCGCCGCAATAGCGGAATCAATGCTTCTCGTAGTTCACGCCAATGCTTATTGCCGTAGTTCAACCATTCGTTCAACTCTTCTCGCAGCTTCTCTGAAAGCTGGATTACGTCCTGTGTCGAGTGATGAGTAATAGTGATACTGCCAATCCGAAAGTGCGATCGCACGCCATCCTGAACTGCGTAGGCGGCTTTCCAGTCGGCCAGTGCCGCTTTTAAACTGTCGGGCAGGGGCGGCAGCACAGCCTCCATCTCACCCAGATCGCGGCTGTCTAGCCTCACTCGATATCCAGCACTGGGATTGTCCTCATCACGGAGGCGGAGCGTTAGCTTAATTGTTTCCATAGGGGGCGTAGTTCACTATCTGGTTAAAGATATTGCAGGCTTGAAGGAACCTATGCAGTTTTGCGGGTCGGGCGCGCCCATCTCTGGCGGCGAGAATGTCTCAGGTTGCTGTCGTTTTGAACCAAGGGGGCGTTTCACGTAGCCTGCTGGTTTTGGTTTTTGGTTTTTGGTTTTTGATCTTTGCCTGTGGCTCAGATACAGAATTTCTTTGCCTGTGGCTTAGATGCAGAATTCCTCCGTTTTGCTATATTCGCCAAGCGCAATGCGGACGCTAAAGCGATCGCCCGGATGGCAGTTGCATAGTTGCACTTCTGCCCAGCCGCTGCCGCTTTTGGGGCGAGAGTCTAGCAGCACGTCTCCCGTTTCATCCAGCACGGTGATTTGCAAATTGCGGGGCAGTTGGTCGGACGACTGGTCAGGATACAGCCCCAGCCGCACGTTCAGCGTGTTTTCTTCGGTAGTGATGGAAATGACCTGAACCACCAAAATGACTCGCTTTTCGAGCTGCTGAAACTCAATTGCTTTGGCACGGCTCACGGAGTTGATCTGGGCGTCAATGGCAGGGGGCACCGAAAAGCTGCCGCTGGTGGTGTTGCGAGAACCCGATCGCAGAGTTCTGTGGCTGGTGATAAGGGCTTCGGGCGATCGCCACTCATCCTGACGAAACAACCCCATCAGCCAGTCGCGCAAATTCACAATCGCTAGATCAGGCTGTAGCGCATCCAGCAGCGAGTCAAGCGGCAGCAGCTCATCCAGCGGCACGGTCATAGGTTCAGCCAGCACGCCCTCTTCGTTTTGATGAAAGCCCCGCACAAACCCCAGCAGTTCAACCGCATCAAGCTGCTCATGAAACTGCACGGCTACATAGCCAATGCGGTCTTGGTTTGCCTCCGGAGGAATGGTGAGCGCCGTTTCTCCGGGCATCACCGGGCGGCACTCCAGCGTCCCCACACCGGGCACGACCAGATCTGCCACATCTAGAACAGTCCGTAGCCCTGGCTGCCAGCAGTCTCCTTCGTCCAGAGCCGTGTCGATTTCTAGCCAGTTGAGATAGGTCTGCACGGCGCAGACTGCGAGCGTGTTCAAGTAAACTCGTTTGCCCTTCCCTGGTGTTGCCTGTTCTGCGGCAAACTGAGCGGCATGTTGAAAGGCAGTTTGATTGAGGGGAATCGGCAGGCTGGCTAGTTCCATAATGTTCATCATTACGTTCTGGGGGGTGAAATTTTGGTGGGTCAAGTCACATTCCTTTGGCTATTCTTGCGGCTATTCAGTTGATTATTCAGTTGATTATTCTTGCGGCTATTCAGTGGGTCATTCGTCGGCTTACACCAGCGCTAAGATCATTGCAGAGAGTGACAGATAATCGTTTACAGGCGCTGCTTCTTTAACAGCGGCAGACATTGGGTGCGCCAGTGCTTTGCCAGGGCAGATTCTTTGATGTTGAGGTCGCGGGCGATCGCCCCCATCGACTCTGGTGGTGCCGACAGCAGCAGCCGCTTTGCCAAGTCTCGACAGTTGCAATGCGCCTGGTTGGGCAGGTGGCAGTTGCCCAGGCATTGGATAGGGTCGTTTTGCACATATGCCACTATCGCCGGGTCAAACCGCAGCCCAATAATTTCCAGCAGCAACAGACATTTCTTGGGCCAGTGCGCGTAAAGCGTTTGCTCTGGAGTGCCAGCCGTTTTGGCTATATCTCGAATGGTCTGCGGCGACTCGCTGAGCAACATCAGACGCACCAGTGCATGGCAATTGCAGTCTGGACATTTCCGAGGATGGCAGCCGTGCAAAATTCCATCAGGGTCGGTTTCCAAATATTGCCAAACCTGCTGACCAATGCGCTGCTTCTGAGCCTGCTGCTGTGTTTCAATCCATGCCTCTAGCAGCGTGATTTCCTGGCGCGGGTCGGCTGTCAAATCACCCATCGAGGTCTGGTTGCTGTCTTCGCCGATGCATTGATCAAGCACCACCACACCACCAAATTCTCGCTTGATTCGCCGTTCTTCTCGCTCAGGGCGATACAGTTCCTTAATCGATTCGTCGGGGTTGCGCAAGTCCATCAGGCGACCGTTCAGGTAGCCATTCACCCAGTTGATCAGGTCGTGAGACACCGAGTCGGAGCGGGGGCTAAATTCGTCGATCGCCCGACAGACCCATTCCAGTGTGAGGCTGAGGGCGTGGCCATAGTCGGGATGGCGAGAGCGGCGCAGTTTGGGCGATCGCTGAATGCACAACAGCAGCCGAGACAGGGCTTTGCGACGCAGCAGGGGCGCAGCATCGGGACTGCGAATCTCGTCTAAGAGAGCTTGAATTTGAGTGTCATCACACATGGTTTGGCAACAGGCGTAGGGAAAACACAGGGGACAGATGGAAATCGTTCATGGCAAAGAAAATACCAAACCGCTCGCTGAAACTCTGTCAGCCTTGCTTGACGCTTTTATGAAAAGCGTCATCACTGCGGCATCCCAGAAAATGTCTATGAGCCTATAGCGAGAGCATAGAGATCTCAAGGCTCAGTTTGTTACAAAAAGTTCAGCGGAAAGTTCAGCGAAAGTTCAATACTCTCGACTTACTCTCGACTTACTCTCGACTTATTGTGTAAGTTAATGAACTTATGCAGCGATGAACTTATGCAGCGATGAACTTATGCAGCGATGAACTTATGCAGCGTTCAGTCGGCTGATGGCATCGCTCATGACAGGAAGCCTTGCATGATGGAGATGTGCAATGATTCACACTTCAAACAGCGCCTTATGCAAGGGGTCTTTATGAATCAGCACAAACCCCAACGGCATCAAAATCTCAACATTTCAGCAGCAGCGCCGATGAGCGAGGAGGCGATCGCCTGGGTACTCTAGCACTATAATCTCTGAATAATCTCTGAGTAATTTCTGAAGGAGGCAGGTTGTACGGATGCCAGCAGCCTTCAGAATTGGGTGTGTCTATGACCTTGAAAGATTCTCATGCTCAAGAGAGCATAAGTCGCTGCTGGCAATCTCGATCGGGATCATCTGGTTGGGGTGAGCGTGTGATGATGATTGATGCGGGATGGATGGTGCGGGATGGATGGTGCGGGATGGATGGTGCGGGATGGATGGTGCGGGATGGATGGTGCGGGATGGATGGTGCGGGAT
>RFIF01000624.1 GCA_003695655.1 Cyanobacteria bacterium J069 | reverse complement strand
CCCGTCACCCCGTCACCCCATCACCCCGTCACTCCATCACTCCATCACCCCAACACCCTGCCTAGGGAATCGGCACCGTATGCAGCAAGCGATCGACAATCAAGCGCGCCTTGCGGCCGCCAGCGGGAATCAGCCGATGAGCCAGCACAAACGGGGCGAGGTACTTCACATCATCTGGGATGGCGTAGTCGCGTCCTTCCAGGAAGGCGATCGCCTGCACGGCTCGATGCAGCGCCACGGTGCCGCGAGGGCTGGCCCCCAGCAAAATCTCTTCATCCTGCCGCGTAGCGCGCACCAGGCTCAGCATGTATTGCTGGAGGTGGGGTTCCACCCGCACCGTCGCACACTGCTGTCGCAACTGCTGCACCTGCTCTAGCGAGAGGCAGGGACCCAGCTCTTCGGTAGGTTTGCTCAGGTCGAGCCGCTGGAGCATCTGCAATTCTTCTAGCTCGGTGGGATAGCCCAAACTCAGCGCCAGGGCAAAGCGATCCATCTGGGCTTCGGGCAGCGGGAAGGTGCCCTGGTATTCCACTGGGTTTTGGGTGGCGATGACAAAAAACGGGGACGGCACACGGCGCGACACGCCATCCACGGTGACTTGCTGTTCTTCCATCACTTCCAGCAGGGCAGACTGCGTACGGGGGGTGGCGCGGTTGATTTCGTCTGCCAGCACCACATTGGCAAACACCGGGCCAGGCATAAACACAAACTCACCGCTGCGGGGGTTCCAAATGTTGGTGCCGGTAACGTCAGACGGCAGCAGGTCGGGCGTACATTGGAGCCGCTGAAACTGACCGTCGATGGAGCGGGCGAGTGACTTGGCCAGCAGGGTTTTTCCCACACCTGGCACATCTTCCAAAAGCGCGTGCCCCCCTGAAAAGAGGGCGACCAGCACCAGCCGAATGGCTTCGGACTTGCCGACGATGGTGCGTCCCAGGTTTTGGATGAGCTGCTCGATGGGGTCTGTCATGGCGATGCGGGGCTGTTTTGTGGAACTCTCTGCTCCATGATGGCAGCGATCGCCCCGAATCGGGCCGGCAATTTCGCGGGTTTTGCGGGCCCTTGGATAATCAAAAAAAACCTGCATCACTGATTGGGGACAAGTGATGCAGGGATGGGTAGCTGAGTGGATGCCTGAGATGACTAACTTGAGATCAGACATCGAGATCAAGCAATTCAGACAGGCTCAAAGCTTGCTTTCAGGGCCCACTTTCAGGGCCCACTTTCAGGGCCTGCTTTCAGGGCCTGCTTTCAGGGGCCGCTATTTATTGCGGCTGCCGTCGAGGTCGCGGAGTTGCCGCTCAACCGACCGCACATAGCCAGAATCTTCGAGGGAAGCTGGGTCAAGCCGGCCATCGGCGATCGCCGCCCGAATTAGGTCTTCAGCTTTGATTCGCCCCGCTTGATGGTCTGAGCTTAAGCGTCCAAAGCCGGGAACGCCCTGTTCTCTAAACATGCCATTGCGGGCCAGCGTAATCAATCCAAAGGGTGTGACGCCGTAGTTTGCGGTTTTGGCAAGGGCCGCAGGAGCCATTGCTGTAGACAGCAGGACAACAGACAAACCAGTTAGTACAAATTGTTTCAACATATCCGGGTTCTCCAAGTCATTTTACAAATCTGACTTCAGCAACCCTCCCGCAGGAACTTTGAAGCTTGAGGTTGGCTGAAGGTCTACGGTTCCTAAGATGACAGCAGTAGCTGAGCCAGGGCTGACCCGCAGTTAAGGCGAGTTTAAGGACTGGCTGAATGTAGCCTGAATTACAAAAAAGCAGCATAAAAAAGCAGCCGTTCCCCCAGCGCCACTCGAATTTCAGCGCTTTGACACGGAGTTGCTTTCTGCGACATACCAGCGCCAGGGGCGATCGGCTCCCTGAGTGAGGCCGATGCGTGTGGTTTGCACAAACGTGAGTGCTCCAGAGTCGAGCTGAGTTTGAAATTTGGGCGATCGCCTTTCCAGCCATAGCCCCTGCCCCGGTGCCAGTGGCGTCATCGTCAGGCTCAGGTCGATTTGCAAAGCGCGGCAGAGCTTTCCCGGCCCCGCTGCTACCCGATGCAGCTTGTCGCGTTTGGGGTCTAGTCTGGAGTCTAGCCATGGCGGCAGCGCCTCTAGCTCTAGCGCCCGCACCAACACCGCACTGGGCACCCCATCCAAATCTGTCACCACGTTGAAGCAGTGATACATGCCGTAAATCAGATAAACATAGGCCCAGCCCGCCGGGCCAAACATGACGGCGTTGCGGGCGGTGCGGCGGCGATAGGCGTGGCAGGCGGGGTCGCCGGGGGTGTAGGCTTCCGTTTCCACAATCACACCCCGCAAGATCTGTCCGTCGGGGAGCTGGCGCACCAGCACACAGCCCAGCAAATCGGGAGCAACTTCAGTCGCGCAGCGGCTCAGCCAGTTGGGCGTAATGGCATCGGGTGTAAGGGCCGAGGGCATCATGGCAGGGGGCAAGGAGGAGACTGGAGAGGAGGGCGATCGCCTAGAGAATTTGTGTTCTACTCGACAGATTGGATTGGATAAAAGCGGCAACTTTGAACCTGGGTACTCGGCTCTCTTCCATGGGCGGGTGCAGGTTCCTTTTGTTTATGTTCAGGCATGTTCAGGCAGTGCTGTTTCCGACGAACTGCCAGTGAACAGCTTTAAGCGCACCACTGAACTGGACAGGTTGAACTGGACAGGTTGAATCTAGACAGTGAATGAACAACTTTAAGTGAACAACTTTAAACAAACCCTGAACAAACCTTGAATAACGCTGAGTTTGATCAAGCTCAGCCTTATACTAGACCGCAAATGAGGTTAAAAAAATGGACGTTAAACTGATTCTTTTGGGGATAACGCCGGTCTTTATTGCGGCTTGCCTGTTCTTTGGCACTCGCAACGGCTTCTACGATTCAGATAACTACCACGGCAACGGTTCAGCTCACTAAGAAAGCCTGTTGGCTCTCCACGGCTGCCCGCGCACACGCTCTGCTGGCGGCGCAGCACCTTTATGAGCACGTAACGCAACATGCCGAAGCCGTGACTGAACTAGAATGCCTGCCCTATGGTGTGGGAAACACCGATGAAGGGGTCTGTCTGCTGGTTCGGATGGGGCCCTATCGCATCCTGTTGGATTGTGGTTTAGAGAATCTTGAGGCCCTGAAGGGAACCGCCAAAGCAGCCGCTCCGGCAGATTTGGTGCTATGTAGTCATGCCCACGGCGACCATGCGCGGGGTCTGTTAGAGCTACACCGCCAGTTTCCACATTTGCCAGTCTATGCCAGTGAGGTCACTTCTCAACTACTGCCGCTAAACTGGCTAGACGAGCCAGATGTGCCGGAGTTTTGCCAGGCCTTGCCCTGGCGATCGCCCGTTGAGTTTGCCGAAGGGCTGAGCGCTGAGCTAATTCCGGCTGGGCATCTGCCGGGGGCGGCGGCGCTGCTGCTCACCTACGCAACGGCAGATCGCACCTACACGGTGTTTTATACGGGCGATTTTTTGCTGTCAAACTCGCGGCTGGCAGAGGGACTGCCACTGGAAGAACTGCGTGGTCTGAGGCCCGACGTGCTGATCACCGAAGGAAGCTATGGCACGGCTCGCTTTCCGCACCGCCGCCAGCAGGAAAACCAGCTTGCCGAGCGCATCCATCAAGCGATCGCTGCGTCTCAGTCCGTTCTGTTTCCCGTGCCAACGCTGGGGCTAGGTCAGGAACTCCTTGTCCTCCTCCGCAGTCACCACCACTTCACTGGCCGGGCGATCGACATTTGGGTAGACGATCGGATCGCGTCTGGCTGCGACGCCTATTTAGAATTACTGAACCACTTTCCCAGCAGCGTCCAAAACTTTGCGCGGCATCAGTCGCTCTTTTGGGATGAGCGCATCCGCCCCCATGTGCGCCGCCTGCCCAGCGATCCGGGGCTGCGACAAATTGCGCTATCGGGACAAACCCCAGCGATCGTGCTGACGCATTATGACACCGAACTCAGCCAGTATGTCCACGCCAGCCTGCTGCCCTGGCTGCTGATGGTGCCGCAGCAGCCAGGACGTGAAGGGGCGATCGAAATGCTCACCGAACGCCGAATTCAGGCTTCCAAACCGCTGCGATCGCTGATCAAGTCGGGGCGGCTTACCCTAGACACCTATTTGCTGGGCGAACATTGCGATGGCATTGGCACCACCCAACTGATTCACAACCTGCGCCCGCAGCATGTGGTGTTGGTGCATGGCCCAGCCAACTATCTCTCGGATCTAGCCAGCCTGGAAGAGTTGCAAAATCGCTATCACCTGCACATGCCGCTGGCAGGAGTGCGGGTCGAGCTGCCTGTGGGCGAAACCTTCCTCCAGCCTGCCGCTCCGGAGTCGCAATATGAAGGCGAGTTGACCGAATATGAAGACGGAGCGCTGGTGTCGCTGCCGCCCGCAATGCTGGCTGACCCGCGCTGGCAGGCGTTTGCCGATACAGGCATTGTGGAAGTGCGCTGGCAGGGCGAAAGCCTGATTTTGCGAGGCATCTCGCAGCGCGAACTGCTAAATCGGGGCGACGAGCCAGATATTTTGCCAGGCACTGAATGCTGTGGCAACTGCATCCATTATCGGGGGCAGCGGTGCTGGAGTCAGGCGTCCTCGCTGTTTGGCTTTAAGGTGACGCCGGAGGGCTATTGTCCGGCGTTTAGCCCGGTGCCGCCTAGCCCCGCCGAGCGTGAGGTGAACCTGTCCATTGACCCGCTAGAGCGAGAAAAGGACGACTAAGGCGAGCGTCTGGGCTTTAGATTTTGGGGATTTTGGATTTTGAATTTTGGATGATTTTGGAATCTCGAAGGCGAAAAGAGCTGCTTTCCTGATCTCGGCTGATTCGCTCGGAAGAAGGGAGATATTACCAGGACTTACGCAGTTGAAACGAGTTCTATAGATTCTGGATGATTTTTCGCGGGCGCAGCCCGCGAAAAATCATCCAACTGCGTAAGTCGTAATTACATCTTTTCTAACCGACTCGCCTGGGAATTGGAAGCATTGCTTAAGGGTTGTAGCCATTAGGACGGCATCCTGGTCGATGCAATCCCCCACTGATTCTGGCTTTCAGTGACTCCGATGGAGTCTGACGGGCGATCGCCGCAGTTTTGCAGAGTTTTAAGCGCATCGAGGGGCAAAACGTGACTCAAAAATATCACTGGCTAGACCTGGCGGAGTATGCATCGCTGGTAGGCTTGGGCGTTGGCTCGGTAGCCTCCTTCACCACATCACAACTGGTCTACACCTCCGCGCCAATTTCGCTACTGGTGTTACTGAACTTGGCAAACCGCAGCCGTTTTGAGCAGTCCATGAAAAATCAGGTGGGCGTGGCAGTCGATGAAATCGAAAAGCGCCTCTCGATGCATGTGGAACTGCTGAACCAGCAGATTGGCTCACTGCCCACCGCAGAAATGATGGGCAGCCTCAAAAAATCAATGCTGGTGAAAAGCCGCGAAGCCTCTGAAGCCTTTGCTGCTGATCTGAAGACTTTGCAGCAAGACCTGCAAATTCGGCTGGACGCGATTGAAGCGGGCGACTTGGGCACGGTGCGCGGCGAGGTGCGGCGGCTGCGCGATCAGTGCAATCAGCTCTGCGACGACATGGTGCACATCACCGATCGGCTGCATGATCTGTCTAGCTCGCGCCAGGTAGAGGATTTGGAAACGGCGATCGCCCAAATTCGCTCCGACACGGCCCACCTGCAAACCAGCCTGCAAGTCTTGAATGACCAGACCCGCCCGGCATTGAACACGCTGCAAGAGCAGATCAATCGGCTAAACCGCCAGTTTCAAGCCTTGCCGCCGCCCTTCGACGCCAGCACGCTGCGCCAGGAAGTGTCGGAACTGATCCGCGTCGTGTCGGATCTGGTGCCCCGGCGCGACTGGACAGCGCTCGTTACCGAAATGCAGTCGCTTTATGAACAGCAGGACTCGCAGGCGCGGGCGGAAGAACTGCTGCGGCTCAAGCTGCAAGACCTGACCCAGCAACTGCGCGACCAGCCCCACCGCGAAACGCTGAACTCGCTGCAACAGCAAGTCGAGCATCTGAGCCAGCAGGTGGCAAATTTGCCACCGCCGTTTGACCCAAGTTCGCTCAGGCGAGAGCTGGCGCGACTGCTGCGGGTGGTGGGAGATTTGGTGCCCCAGCGAGATTTTAGCGGGCTGGTGGCGCAAGTCAGCGCACTGCAACAGCAGCAGGATTTTCAAATGCAGGTGGAGCAAGCTTTGCAACTAGAGCTACAAACGATCAGCCAGCAGTTGCAAGACCTGATGGCGGCGAACCGACTGGATGCAAGCGATCGCCCCCTGGCCCTGGCTGCCAGCAGTGACTCGGCCGAAGCCCCTGCCGAAGCCCTGTTTGAGGCACAGGTCGAAGCCATGCTGCGGCGCGAGCTAGAGCGGATTAGCCAACAGTTGCGATCGCTGCCCACGGGCGGCGCGTTTCAGGCGCAGGTGGAGGCGACGGTGCTGGGTGTGCTGCAAGAGCTAAATCAGCATCTGCGCACCTATCCGACTGGCCCGCGCTATGAGTTTGTGATGGACTTTCGCAGTGGCGCACCCGGCGAGGCTGCCGCCTCTGTATCGCTGCATCCTGAGCTGAGCGCCGCTGCCCTGCTCGATGTGCCCAGCAGCCGCCTGGTGCTGGAGCAAGCGCTAGACACGACGAGCGATCGCCTGCTGGTAACGCTGCCCTGGTCGAGCCAGTGCCCCATCGATCGCCCCATGATGCACCGTCTCCGCGACTTTTTGGCACAGGGTCGGCAGCTTGAGCTGGGCTGGTGCTATAGCGCCGAGCAGGATCTTCCCCGTTTTCTCAGCGCCATGATCCAGCGGTGGCACGTCACCTCCGACCAAACTCGCAGCCTGCAAGACACGCTGCAAAATCTGCTGGAAATTAAGCGTCAGTTCCCCCACCAGTTTCAGTTCAAGATTTTGGGAACACGGGAAAATTTCCTGGTGTCAGACGATCGCTATGCCGTGCTCGGTTTAGAAGAGTCGCTGGTGGCTGACCTGGGCATTCCCAACCTGGAGCTGAAGCTACGCACTAGCGACCCCGCCACTGTGCAGCAGTTAACCCAACGGTTTGCCGATCCGGTGTTGCACCCGACCGATGTGCAGTCCCACTGGAACCGCGCTGTCACCCGCTATGAATTGGGCGATCAGCAGGGAGCGCTGAGTGATGTCGATCAGATTTTGCAGATTCGCCCTGACCATGCCTTGGTGTGGAACCTGCGCGGGCTGTGCCATTACGACCTGGGCGATGCGCGACAGGCGATCGCCGACTTCAGCACCGCCCTCCAGCTCGACGCCAACCCGATGGATGCCCACTGCAACCGGGGCTATCTGCGCTCAGAGCAGGGCGACCTGATCGGGGCGATCGCCGACTTTACCAACGCCCTGACGATTCAGCCCAACTGCGCCATGATCTACTTCTTTCGGGGGCTGGCCGCGCAAAAGCTGGGCGAAATCAAATCCGCCTTCCGCGACTATGCTGCCGCCATCCAGCTTGCGCCCGACGTGCCCACGCCCTACTACTACCGGGGGCTGGCTCGCTCGGGCAATCCGGCTGGGGCGATCGCCGATTTGCAGCAAGCCCTCGAACTGTTTGCTCAGCAAGGCAACGAAACCAACGCCCGCAAAGTCTTCAGCCACCTCCAGCGGCTTACCAAAACCCGCAACGGCACCTTGCCCGTATTTGACCCGGATGCCGTGCCCGATGCCGCGCCTCTACCTGTGGCGATCGCCTTCGAGGAGAATTAGGGCAGGACTTACGCAGTGGATGATTTTTCGTGGACTGCGCCCGCAAAAAATCATCCAAAATCCACTACAAAACTCGTTTCAACGTGGGTACAGGGGCAATTATGCCGTTGAACGTTTTAGGTTCATCCATGTTTAGCTACTTATTTCGTCAATCTGTCGAAGCTGATTGCTTCAGTTGGTATTCCTGGTTCAGTCAGGGGTTAAACAGGTGCTACTACACAGTAACTTTAACTTTGAACCAGGAAAGTCGATTTAGAGTATAAGTACACCTCAGAAACTTTCTTTGGATCAAGGGAATCAGTGCGAATTATGCTTTCACGCATAGTTACCAATATTTGGGCTAGGGCTTTAATGTGCAGTGGATTAACCCTGAAGTTGAGAGGGGTTATTCTGGGCAGCGTAGTTGCCACAGGGCTGATGCTCTACCAAGAGGCGATCGCCCAACATTCCACCTTTCATGGTGTGCGAGTTTCTCCCCAGTTACAGCTAGACTCAGATTTAGCAGAAGCGATTGAAAAAGGAGCTACCCCGTATCAGGTTAGAAATGTTGGCTTTCAGTATGATCGTTTGGCAGAATGGTTGCCCATCCCTGGACGCGAAGGCAACTACACAACTTACGATCGTATGACATTTGCAGCTTCAGGCAATGACACCCGTATGATCACCCTAATGACGGGCACTATGTCCAACAATCCTCGAATTATTTATTTTTTAGTTGATTGTGCTGCTAATACGATATCCGCAGACAGCGTCTACACGTTTTCTGCTAGCGGAGAGACTATTAGCAGGCAGAGAGAGATTCAAGGAGCTCCGACATCTCCAGAAGGACAATTTCAGCAAAGCCTGGTAGACGGAGTTTGCAGATTAGGTTCCTAAAACAGCTTGAGATGGTGCTGCGTTTCAAGCTGTTTAGGGTCTTGAAGTCTCTAGAACGGTTAATTTTTCGGCCGCGATGTGGCCGAAAAATTAACTTCAAAACAGATTCTTACATTCCCATGATTTCGTAACCCGCATCCACGTACAGCACCTGCCCGGTAATTCCCGTAGACAGGTCGCTGCACAGGAATGCGGCTGTGTTGCCCACTTCGGTCTGGGTAACGGTACGCCGCAGGGGGGCGATTTCCTCGACGTGGTGGATCATGTCTAAGATGCCGCCCACTGCGGAGGAGGCCAGCGTGCGGATCGGCCCGGCGGAAATGGCATTCACCCGGATATTTTGTGGCCCCAGTTCGGCGGCGAGATACTTCACATTCATCTCTAGCGCGGCCTTGGCAATGCCCATGACGTTGTAGTTGGGGATAACGCGCACACCACCCAGGTAGGTCAGCGTCACCACCGAGCCGCCTTCGGTCATCAGCGGTTTGGCCGCCCGACAAAGCTGCACCAGCGAATAGGCGCTGACATCCAGCGCCAGGTTAAAGCCGTCCCGCGAGACGTTGCTAAAGTCGCCGCTGAGGTCGTCCCGGCTGGCAAATGCCAGACAGTGAATCAAGATATCTAGCCGTCCCCACTTTTCCTGCACTGTTTCAAAGGCAGCGGCCACCTGTTCATCGTTTTGTACGTCGCAGGGCACAAACAGGCTGGGCTGGAGCGGCTCGACGAGTTCGGCGACTTTCTTTTCCAGCTTGCCCTTGTCGTCGGGCAAGTAGGTCACTCCCAGGTTTGCCCCGGCCTGATGGAGCTGCTGAGCAATGCCCCAGGCGATCGAGCGATTGTTGGCGATGCCTGTGACGAGCGCATTTTTTCCAGTTAGATCCAGCATGGTGACCGTGTCCAAATTTCGAGAGCCATTCAAAAAATACTCAAAAAGGGGCAGGAAAGATAGGGGCGATCGCCTGAGCGGGGACACAAGGAACGCGCAAGACGGGCGGGATTGCGGGACAATTTGAAAATTTTTTCTCCAAATTGTATCTATTGGATACAATTGCTATATCCGGCTGTAGAGCGGGAAGTAGAGCAGGAAACGGGGCGATCGCTCTGCTTGCGAGGACAGGGTTTAGGTTGCCTCAATCTAGGTTGCCTCCATCTATGTCCTTGGCGGCAAGGAGAAAAGGAAAATTGGTATCGAAAATATCATTCTTCACCTAGAAGCGTGTTTTTCGATACAAAAATCAATCCTGATCTTAGTTTAAGTGTTCTAAGACTGTTTTTTCCCGGTTTTTCGCCTTCTCGGCAGGATCTGGGTTTCATTTCCGTCACTTGTTTCCTTCACTGAGGGCGCTGGGAAATCGAACGGTATGGTTGCCTCACATGAAAAGCCTTTAGCAGATGTGTTTCGCCAGTTGAGCGGTGGCGCGTTTCCGCCGATGGTGGAGACGTTTGATCGGGGAAAGACAATTTTCTTCCCCGGTGATCCAGCCGAGCGGGTTTATTTTTTATTGAAGGGCGCGGTCAAGCTGTCGCGGGTCTACGAGGCCGGTGAAGAGATCACGGTGGCGCTGTTGCGAGAAAACAGTGTGTTTGGCGTGCTGTCGCTAATCACGGGACAAAAAGCCGATCGCTTCTATCACTCGGTGGCGTTTACGCCCGTGGAACTGTTGTCGGTGCCGATTGAGCAGGTAGAGAAAGCGCTGAAGGAAAATCCTGATCTGTCGATGCTGATGCTGAAGGGGTTGTCGTCGCGGATTCTGCAAACCGAGATGATGATTGAAACGCTGGCGCACCGGGATATGGGGTCGCGGCTGGTCAGCTTTTTACTGATTTTGTGTCGCGATTTTGGCGTGCCGACGTCAGACGGCATCACGATTGACCTGAAGCTTTCGCATCAGGCGATCGCCGAAGCCATTGGCTCTACCCGCGTCACCGTCACCCGCCTGTTGGGCGATCTGCGGCAAGACCACATGATCTCGATTCACAAGAAAAAAATTACGGTTTACAACCCCGTGGCGCTGAGCCAGCAGTTTACATAGGGTTCAGGGGCTGGGAGGCAGGGGCCAGTCCTCAGAATCCGGGATGATGTTGAAAAATTGGGCTGAAAACCGAATGGTGGCTACATCAAGGCGACGGCTAGGCTACGCCTTCTAACGGCACAATTGCAGTATGGTGTAGCAGAGTGTGAGTTCTATCGGCAATGACCACTGGGCTGGTCTTGGTTGCGGCAATTTTGGTGTTAGGGGCCGTGGTGGCCACGGTGGGCGATCGCCTGGGCATGAAGGTAGGCAAGGCTCGCCTCAGTTTGTTTGGCCTGCGCCCCCGCCAGACCGCGACGCTGATCACTGTGATGACGGGAATTTTGATCTCGGCCATGACTTTTGGCATATTGTTTGCCGTTGATGACCAGTTGCGGACGGGTGTGTTTGAACTGGAGGACGTGCAGCAAGAGCGAGATGCGGCGCTGGCAGAGCTAAACCAGGCTCAGCAAGAAGCGGCCCAGGTTCAGCGGCAGCGCGATCGCGCCGAAAAGCAGCAGCAGGCGGCCCAGCGACGACTGCGGCGCACCAATGAGT
>RFIF01000623.1 GCA_003695655.1 Cyanobacteria bacterium J069 | reverse complement strand
ATTCCTGATCGAGCTTTTTGGGATCACTTTTGGCAGAAACCTGGCGACTAATCTCTTCCGGCGAGCTAGCCAGCACGCAGGTAATGTCTTCAAAGCTGAGGATGCCGTCGATCGCCTGGCGCGAATCTACCGGCACGCCCACCTGTGACGAAATGGAGCCAACGCGGTGGGGCTGGGCGAGGGGCGGCGTGCAGCGGATCAGCAGCGACTTGAGCGTGGATTCGTCGGCGATCGCCAGGGCAATTTGCAACTGGTCGCGGGCAGCAGTCGGACTGTGGGCAGGCGGCAGGGGATGCGTCAGGGCGGAGGCGATCATGGTGCAATACCCCGAAAGTATTGAAAAATATGGACTTGAAGCGGCAGCACAACTCGGAAAAACCTGGTCAACGGCTGGAGTGAATTGAGCCAATTGAGCGCAGGAGCTAAAGTCCCAAGCGTCTTGCCCTTTCGTCTTGCCCTTTATTGTGATTGCTTTCACTAAAGCCGCAACCATTCCTCACTTTCTTTTAACGGAATGCGGCTTTAGCGTAACGCTGCATTGCGCATTACGTTAAGGTAGGTGAGTTTTTCTCAACCTTTATCTAAAAGTATGTATCTAAGATATGCATTTAATATGCATCCCAAAAATATATCGAATAAAGATATATCCAATCCCCACCCACCGCTTCCTCTAGCCCTACTGACCTTCCACCCGCTAACCCCTTTAAATCCCTCGCCCCAGACCCCCTACTCCTCTTCCAGCAGCACCCGCACCCAGCGCGGCGGTTCAGGGATGGCGTTGCCCAGTCGCTCCAGCAGCAGCCACCCCGCCAGATGAATCGTAAACAGATAAACCAAATCGCTGAGCAAAAACGCCCCCACCGTCAGCGCTTGCACTGCTGCCAAGTTCACCTGTCCCAGCACGCTCACGTCCAGCAGTCCCCAATCAACCAGGCGCGTCAGCAGCCACTCCATCAGATCGGCAATGCGGCGTGTCAGGTAGACCCACAGATCTTCGCCCAAAAAGGCAGAACTGAGGGCCACCCGCGCAAACAGACCCAGCGTTGCCATCACTGCGCCAATGCTGATCGACACGGGCCAGCCTGCGCCCCGCCGCCACAAAAACCCAAGCTGTACGCCTAGCAGCCCGTAGGGAATGACAAACAAAATGCTGAGAAACGGCCCCATCAACACCGACAGCAGCAGCCCTGTCACCAGCAGCGACATCCAGGCAGCGCGTGCGCCCCAGCGCAAATATACCAGGGCGATCGGCAGGGGTAGCACCATGCGCATCCAGGGCACCAGGCTGAGGTAGTAGCTCACCAGCCACAGCAGCCCCGCCGTGCTAGACAAGAAGGCAGTTTCGACGAGCTTGAGCGGAGCCGGAGACACATTGGCCTGGAGCGGTGTCGCTGCTACAGGCTCCGTCAGTGCCAGCTCAGGCTCGCCGTTCATTGCCCTCAGCGCTGCATCCCATTCGGCATCGGACTGGGAAGCGGGGTGGTTGGGGGTGTTGCTGGCGGGGGGGCGTCCTTTTCCCTGCCATGCCTGAGAGTCGTCTTCGTCTGGCAAATGACTCATGCAAGTTCCAAACAGCGGCTTTTCTACTATAGTTTCCTGCTCAGAACTCTTGCTGAGAACTTACGTGGGCTACTGCATATTGCAAGAGCAGGCGACAGAGAAATCCAGGGGCGATCGCCACTCCTCCGACATTGCCCTTGCCCAAGTTAGGATAAAGGCTAGCGTTGGGAAAAACAGCGATGACCCAAGCCCAGGCAAAATTTGCGACCTTTGAAGAATATCTCGCCTATAGCGATGAAACGGCGATGGAAGGGCGCTATGAATTGATCGATGGGGAGTTAGTCGAGTTGCCACCGGAATCAGAGCCGAATAACTGGATTGCAAATAACTTGCAATTTCTGCTAGCGCTCGCCCACCTCTTTCCCCGTCGGCTAATTAAAACCCATTCCCTGGAACTACAAGTGCCAGTGCTGCAACCTAAGGACGCAGCGAATCGCTATCCCGATCTAGTTGTGCTGCGACCGGAGCACCTGACGCTAACCCAGCGGCGACTGACGATTACGCTGGAGATGCCGCCGCCGCGTTTGGTGGTGGAAGTGGTCAGCCCCGGCAAGACGAATCGCGATCGCGACTATGTCCGCAAGCGGGCGCAATACGCAGTGCTGGGCATTCCCGAATATTGGCTGATCGATCCCGAAGCGCAGACCGTGATGGTGCTATCGCTGGAAGCGGGAGCCTATCGAGAGATTGGCGTGTTTGGTATGGGAGCGGCGATCGCCTCTGTGGAATTTCCTGAACTGGCGATCGCCGTCGATCAGCTTTGGGACGAGGAATCATCCTAACGCCCAACCTCTAACGCTGGATATGTCAGGATTTGTTAACTTACGGGCGATCGCCTGGCCCTTTGTCCTGTAATTTTGTAAAAATGAATACAGAAATTATTTGTTTCGGTCTTGCCGCTCGCAGGAACGAAGCTTTTGCATTAGTTTTCTGCTTGGAAACGGAGCATTATTCATGTCCCTTCACGCGACTCATTCCGCTGACCTGTCGGCACAAGAGCTAGAAAAGGCGATCGCCCTCGGCTGGAATCCGGTTTGCCACATCACCTACAGCCGGGATGCGTGGGTGAAGCTGTTGCAACCGCTGAGTGCCTACAGTTTCCAGGAAGCCAAGCTGCTGTGTCAGGCTGCGGCAGACCGCTGGGTGGCGTGGGTGCCCGATCATGGCGAGGTGATTTTGAATCGGAGCGATTTTTATTGCTAAGAATGTCATGAACCTTGAATCTGTTATCGATTGGGATGAAATGTTTGAGTATCTACCCGGAACGATGGTAGAACTCAAGGCTCAGCCCGGAGTTTTGCACCAGTAGGACTTACGCAGTTGGATGATTTTTCGCGGGCGCAGCCCGCGAAAAATCATCCAGAATCTACAGAACTCGTTTCAACTGCGTAAGT
>RFIF01000622.1 GCA_003695655.1 Cyanobacteria bacterium J069 | reverse complement strand
CTACAAAACCGGGCTGTCTACAAAACCGGGCTGTCTACAAAACCGGGCTGTCTACAAAACCGGGCTGTCTACAAAATCGCCTGTTTACAAAAACCACCTGTTTACAAAACCGCCTGTCTGGAAAACCCCTCTGTAGAGCCAAACTTATCGGTGATTTTTGATGATGCGACTCCAGCGATCTCTCCCTGCGTTTCTCTGCGTCTTCCTCTCAACTGCGGCATCGGTTTGCCTATTTGTCCCAGCGGCGATCGCCCAGATGCAGCCAGCGGCGACTGACGCTACAACTGGCATCTTGATTGCCCAAGCCGCTCCCGCAACGGTTGAGGAAGTCTTGTCAGCAGACCTGCAAGTGCGAATTGACGGCTCTCCCAGCATGGTGCCCATCAACCGGGCGCTAAAAAAATATTACGAACAGGAGGTTGCAGGCAGCGAGGTCACGCTTGACGCCAGCGGCACCGAGGCGGCGATCGACAAACTGTTGGAAGGGGAGATTGACCTGGCGGCGATCGCCCGCCCGCTGACCCGCACCGAAAAGCTCCAAGGCTTAAAGGAAATTCCCATCAGCCTGAAAAAAATTGCCATCATCGTGGGCAAAAACAACCCGTTTGATGGCGTGTTGACCGTTGAGCAGTTTGCCCAAATCTTTCGCGGCGAAATCACCGACTGGTCGGAGGTCGGCGGCGAACCGGGCGCAATCCGCTTCATCGATCGCCCGCTGGATAGTGACACCCGCATCGCCCTCGGCAAATATGGCATCTTGCGCGATGCCGAAGTGGCGCTGGGCGACCATGTGGTGCAGCTCGACACAGACGACACCGCCGAAGTAATTCGCCTGCTGGGCAAAGACGGCATCAGCTACGCGATCGCCAGCCAGCTTACCAACCAGACCAAGGCCCGCCCGGTAAAAATCGGCGTATTGCAAGAAACTCTGCCGGAAGACACGATTTATCCCTACACAGTTCCGCAGGGCTATGCCTATCGGGACGGCAATGCAGCGATCGCCTCGTTCCTGGGGCTGGCGCAGGCAGAGCCGGGGCAAACGGCGATCGCCGCCGCCAAACTGGAAGAAGCCAAGGCGATCGCCACGGGTCGCGTCATCAAGAAAGGGGCGGAACCCGTGGTGGCGCTCGTAGAAGATGCAACGGATGCAGTCGCCGAGCGACGCGGGTTGCCTGGCTGGCTGTGGCTGCTGCTGCCCCTGGCGCTGCTGGCGCTGGCGGCCCGCTGGCTGGGGGGCTGGCTAACGAAGCGCCGTACGGTCGTGAAGGATGTGCAGCGGTCGTCGATGGTGTCACCCGCTGCGCCCAAGGTGGAGCGCAAGGTAGAACCAGTCTCGGAGCCTGCCGTCGCGTCACCCGTCGTCACGCCGCAGCCCGTCGCGGAACCTGTGGTTCCTTTAGAACCCGTCGTCACCCCTCGTGGGGTGGATGTGCCCGCCCTCTTTGCCCAGGCGGTGAAGCTGGTGGAAGGTGGCCGCTATGCCGAAGCGCTGCCCTATCTGGATGAGGCAGTGGAGGCAGAATCGGGCAATGCGCTGATCTGGCTAAACCGGGGTCTGGCGCTGGCCGGGCTGGGCCGCCAGGAGCCTGCGATCGCCAGCTTTGACCAGGCGATCGCCCTCCAGCCCGACCTCACGGCAGCCTGGATTGGCAAGGGTGAAGCCTGGGTGCTGCTGGGTCGGGAGGATGACGCGCAGGCTGCGTTTAACAAAGTGGTAGAACTCCGCCCGACTTTCGTGCGCCCTGGCTATACGACTGTGCCTGTGGTGACGCCGGAGCCAGAGGTAATTGTGCCCGCGCCCGCCGAGCCGCCTGCGGTGACGGAACCCGAAGTAGTGGAATTGATCAGCACAGAAGCAATCATTGAACTCACAAAGCAGCCAGTCGCCGAAGCGGTATCTGACACGCCCGTAGCTGACTCATTGGCAGCTCTGAAGGAATCGGTGGAGGAAACCGTTGCGCCAGTGATCGAGTCGGTCGTGGAACCTGTGACAGAAGCCGTTGATCAGGCTGTTGAAACTGTTACAGAACCTGTTGCGGAATTCGTTGAGGAGGCGATCGCCCCCACAGTTGAAACAGTCTCGGACACGGTAACTGAAACCGTCATCGAACCTGTAATGGAATCAGTTGCGGAACCTGTAACGGAATTCATTGCGACATCGATTGAGCCTGCGATTCGCGAAGCGATCCCTTCGGGAATCGCCCTGCCCTCTGAACCCTCTTCCGTCACAACAGATGGAGCGCTCAAGCAAGCCTTTCTGGATGCGCTGCTGCACCATTGCGGCAAGACGCTGGATATCGCCTCGCCCTGGGACAAGTACATGGCGCTGTCTTACGTGGTGCGCGATCGCCTGTTTGCCCTGCGCACACCGGAGACGGACTGGGCCACCCTGGGCGATCGCCTTGTGATCGAGCTGTCGGCAGAGTATCTGCCCGGGCCACACCTGGCCAATAACCTGCTGGCGATGGGGCTATCGCCGGAAGTGCGATCATCGCTGACGGAACTGGGCATTACGCTAGACGACCTGATCACGCTGGAGGAAGAGCCGGGTCTGGGGCGCGGCGGGCTGGGGCGGCTGATGATTTGCTATCTCGACTCGCTGGCAACGGCGACCATCCCGGCGATCGGCTACGGCATCCGCTATGAGTTTGGCATTTTCGACCAGGACTTCAGCGATGGCTGGCAGGTCGAGGTGGTGGATGAGTGGTTGAAAAATGGGAATCCCTGGGAAATGGAGCGTCCTGAAGCTTCGGTAAACGTGCTGTTTGGCGGGCGGAGCGAAGCCTATATGGATGCCGACGGACGCTATCGGATGCGCTGGGTGCCCGACGAAGCGATTCGTGCTATTCCCTACGACACGCTGATTCCGGGCTATCGCTCCGGGGCGGCAAGCCTGCTGCGCTTGTGGAAAGCAGAAACCGACGAGAATCTGTCGAAGGTGCTGTATCCCAGCGATATGGAGGAATATGGCAAAGAGGTGCGCCTGCGACAGCAGTTTTTCTTTGTCTCGGCTTCGCTGCAAGACACCCTCCGCCGACACCTGGAAGCAGGCGGCCGCATCGACGCGCTGCCGGATCGGGTGACGATTCAAATCAACGACACCGACCCGATCATCGCCATTCCTGAGCTGATGCGCCTGCTACTGGATGGGCACGGACTGGAGTGGGATCAGGCCTGGGAGATCACCACCAAAACGTTTGCCTACAGCAACCACAGCCTGCTGCCGGAGGCGCTGGATTCCAATCACTACTCGCTGCCTACGGTGCAGAAGCTATTCCCACGCCATTTTGAGATTCTGCTGGATATCAACAGCCGCTTTTTGGGCAGGGTGCGTGAGCAGTATCCCGACGATGCGGATAAGGTCGCTCGGCTGTCGCTGGTGGATGAACAGGGCGACAAGCATTTCCGCCTGGTAAACCTGGCGCTGCTGGGCAGCTACGCGGTGAATGGCGTGTCGGCGCAGCACACTGACTTGCTAAAGCAGACGTTTGCCGATTTTGCAGCGATCGCCCCTCAAAAGTTCAGCAATCAAACCAACGGCGTCGCGCCCCGCCGCTTTTTGGCGCTGAGCAATCCCGCTCTGGCAGAGGTGATCACCCATAAGCTGAGCAACGGCTGGGTAACGCATCTGGAAATGCTGAAAGCGCTGGAAGCCTCTGCCGACGATGCCGAGTTTCAGGCACAGTGGCAACAGGCGAAGCGGACGGCCAAACAGGCGCTGGCTGCCTTGATCCAAGAGCAGTGGGGGCTGGCGGTCAATCCGCTGAGCCTGTTTGACCTCCAGGCGAACGAAATCCATGAGCACAAGCGCCAGCATCTCAACCTGCTGCATGTGGTGACGCTCTACAACCGAATCAAGGCTGATCCAGGGGCCGCATTCACCCCGCGCACGGTGCTGTTTGCCGGCAAGGCCGCGCCCGACTATGTCACCGCCAAGCTGATTATTAAGCTGATCAACGCGGTGGCGGCGACGGTGAACGCCGATGAGGAAGTGGGCGATCGCCTTAAAGTGGTTTTCATCAAAGACTTCACCATCAAAAACAGCCAGGTAATTTTCCCGGCTGCCGACGTAGCAGAATATATCGCCACCGCAGGCACAGAAGCCTCTGCCACGGGCAACCTGATTGCCGCGCTCAACGGGGGGCTGCTGCTGGGCACGCTGGACGGCTCAAACCTGGAACTGGCGGAAGCGATCGGCGCTGAAAACAGCTTCCTGTTTGGCCGGACGGCGGCCGAGTCGCTGCCTATTGATGAGGGCGACCATAACCGCTATCCCATCTACGAATCGCTACCCGAACTGAAGCAGGCGATCGACTTGATTGCGTCGGGTGTCTTCTCCAACGGCGATCGCGGGCTGTTTCAGCCGCTGATCGATCGGCTGCTCTATGGCGATCCCTACGGCACGCTGGCAGACTACGAAGCTTATGTGGCAGCGCAAGATCGGGTCGCCGCAGCCTATGGCGACGGGGATAGCTGGACGCGCAAGTCGATTCTGACGGCGGCCCGGGCGGGCTACTTCTCAAGCGATCGCGCGATTCAAGGCTATAGCCAAACCATCTGGCAGATTGCGCGGGGTTCTATTCAGTCGTCTGCATCCCTGAACCTCTGAACCTGAACCCCTGAGCCTGCGCGACTCAGCGCAAGCCACTCAGCCTGAGTCGCGAGTCTGTCGCCACTGGCTAGCTTTGCAGAAGTGGCTGGGCCAGCCAGTGTCAGCACGGACTAAGCGCTACAGAAACCAAATTTGATGGTTGCTTCATGTAGCGCTTGTGAACTTTACACTCAGTTCATAAACCCGTATAATCCACGCTTGAAAAAGGAAAATCAAAAGTTCCAAATCCAAACTTTAGATCGGGTGGTAGATTAGGTTGCTTTGAGCAGCTTAAAATCAGTCCTCTATCTAAGTTTCTTTTGAGTCAATTTTGAGTTTTTGTTAATAGTAAAAGAGGTTTGTAATGGTTGGCACTGTCGTTGCTGAGCTGGATGTTCACAGCACCAGAAATTGTTACTTTTTTAGCCCAGAGCAGATGGAAAGGCTGCAAAAAGAAGTCGCAGTTTCCACTGTTTTGGAGCCGGGAGTTTATACGCTGAAAATTAAAAGCGGCGTGTTTAGCTATCGCGGATTGAGCAGTCATACGGGTGAGCCGCTAGTGCTGCTCTGGATCTACGGCGGCCCGTTTACCAATCAAGATACAGGGGTGTCTGTTGGGGCAACTTGGGTGTCGCTCAACGGCTATGAGGATGCTGTGACGATAGACGTTAAAGGGCAGACCACGGTGGCCGCTTTCTTTTTTGATACTTACTTGGAGGACAACAACGGCGAGCTTTTTCTGACGGTTGCAAAGCATTAGCAGAACAGGTCAATTGTTGTACCTAGTTTCGGGAATGGCGCTGCTGAAATGGGTTCATCTTGAATCATGCGTTTGGAAATAGCTCAAAAGTAGGTTCGAGAGCGATTAATGGGGGATGTCTTGATAGAAGACAGCGACGCTCTGGGTTCACCGATTTTGATTTGATGACATGAGCGGCGCTGTTGCCAATTTGATTTCCAGATTTAACGGAATCCAGGAGCCGCTCTCTGCCACAAAACCTTAGATGTTTATAGATATTATTTATTGATTTTTATAGATGTCTGTGGCGATCGCCCCTATTGAATTTTCCGTTTCTGATAATCGCTTTCTTGGCATCGGTTCCATGCATCGGTTCGATGCACAGGTTCCATGCATAGTCAGGATCGTCGGCAATGTCTCATCCCTCAACACCGCTCTTTTAGACGGCTTTAGATGCATAGCTCCGATGAATCGCTCAATTCCTGCTGTGGCGATCTGCTTTTGTCAGCTTCCGTCAGGTTTCCTGTTTAAGTTTGGACTCAAGTTTGGATTAGTGCTCTCACGCGGTTTCCTCTGTTTTTCTTCATTTATTCCGGTTAATTCATCATGCGCTTAAAATCTTCTCTACTCCGGCTGTCGGCAACGGTGTTGACCCTCGCCGCCGCAACCGATGCGATCGCCGCATCACTCAATCGCCGCCCCATTCTCCTGGCTCAAGTGATTGCCCAAGCGCCCCAGTTCACCCTGCCCGACTCTCTAGAAGCCGGGACAGTCGTCAAGGTGGATGGTTCGAGCAGTCTGCGGGTGCCCAACGAAGCGCTGAAGGATCGCTTTGAAAGTAAGTACACTGGCTCCACGGTTGAACTGGCTGAAGGCGGCAGTGTTGCTGCGCTGGAAGCTTTGGATGCAGGCAACATCGACATCGCTGCCATTGGTCGTCCCCTCTCGGCAGCAGATCAAGCCAAGGGCTTTCAGGAGCAAAAGCTAGAGCGCGAAAAAATTGCCATCATTGTCGGCCCTGACAGCGCCTTTGATGGCGACTTGACGTTTGAGCAGTTCGCCCGCATGTTCAAAGGCGAAATCACCAACTGGTCAGAAGTGGGCGGCCCCAATTTGCCGATCAAGTTTGTCGATCGCCCTGATACGAGCGATACCCGCGCCGCGCTGGGAACCTACGATGTCTTCCAGGAAGTCTTTGCGGGTTCCCCAGTTGCCGTGGGCCCGAATGGCGTGCAGGTCGATGAAGACACCACGGAAGCGGTCACTGCGGAACTGGGCAACGATGGCATTAGCTATGCGATCGCCGATCAGGCCATCGGCAACAGCGCCGTCAAAATCGTGCCCATGCACAAAACCCTGCCCGATGATCCCCGCTATCCCTACTCTCAGCCACGCTCTTACGTTTACAAAGACCTGAAGCCTGGCAGCGAAGCGCTACTGGGCTTTGCAGCGACTGCGCCGGGTCAAGAAGTGTTTGCGGCCGCTAGCCCGGCTGCGTCCCCCAGCCCGGTGGCCGCGTCGCCTTCTCCTAGCCCAGCGGCCGCGTCACCTTCTCCCACGCCGACTGAAACCGTGGCGGCCGCGCCCGCCGCAACCGCTCCAGCCAGGGGCGGTTTCCCCTGGTGGCTGCTGCCACTGTTGGCGGCTGCGGGTGGCTTGCTCTGGTGGCTGACCCGGCCCAAGGCCGCCCCTGCGCCTGTGGTGGGTGCGCCGCCCGTCCCCCTGCCGCCGCCTGTGCGTCCGGGCAGCCGAGTAGTGCTGACGCCCCGCGACTGCAAAGATGCCTACGCCTATTGGGAGCTGACGGACGACCAAAAGGCTGACCTCAAACGCCGGGGTGGGCGTGACCTGAAGCTAAAACTGCTGGATGTTACAGATGTTGACCTGGCCCGCCAAGAGCCTCACAGCGTCCAGGTGTTTGACGTGGCGGAGAACGACCAGGATCGCCATCTGCCGATCGCCCTAGATGATCGCGATTATTTGGTGGAAGTGGGCTACGCCACGGCCGACGGCACCTGGCTCCCAGCCGTGCGCTCAGAGCATGTGCATGTTCCAGCCTGCCCTGTAGAAACAGTCGGCGCAGCCCCAGCGGTTGCTACTCCGGATGCGGAGCCTGTCGCAGGTAATCTGAGTATTCCAGGGGCGATCGGCACAGCCGGCGCAGTGCTGGGCGGGGTCGCCGCCGCAGGTGCCGCGCTGACAGGGCTGGGCGGCAGAGACAAAACCGACAAAACCGGACGCATTGTGCTGACGCCCCGCGATTCTCAAACGGCCTATGCCTATTGGGAAGTGCCAGAGGCGCAAAGGGCTGATCTGAAGGCCAAGGGCGGTCGTGATTTCAAACTGAAGCTCTATGACGTGACTAATATTGACCTGGATCAGCAATCGGCTCACGATGTCAAAACCTTTGACGTGGCAGAGCTGGATCAGGATTATCATGTGGCGATCGCCACCCCCGATCGCGACTATTTGGCAGAAGTGGGCTATACCACTGCCGATGGCACCTGGCTGCCGGCTGCCCGGTCCGAGCATGTGCGCGTGCCCTCGGTGTTTGCCGATGCGGTTCCGGCTGGAGGTCTGGGCGCTGTGCCGACGGCGGGTGCGGTGCTGGGCGGCGTGGCGGCGGCCGGTGCGGCGCTGTCAGGGCTGACCGCACCCGCCTACACCTCCGTAGCTGACCTGAAGGTAGACAGCAAAGCCAACTGCTTTTTGCTAAACGATGCCGAAATCGGCCGCATCCAGAACGAGGTCGCGGTTAAGGCTGACCTGGAGCCGGGTCAATATGCCATCCGCATCAAAGACGGCACGTTCGACTATAAGGCCGAAGCGGGGCATCCGGGCGAGCCGCTAGTCATTCTTTGGATTTATAACGGCAAGGTGATTAATCGAAAGACGGGTGTGCCCGTGGGCGCAACCTGGTCTACGCTGAACGGCTATGACGACGTGCTCTATCTCGAAGTGCTGGAGCCGGCCAAGCTCAATGCCTTCTTCATCGACACCCACCTAGAGGACAACGAAGGGGTGGTGAAAGTCGTCGTGACGAAGGAGTAGTACCCCCGCGCATTTCATTCACCTGCTTTTAGTTCAAGTTTTAGTTCAAGTTTCAGAACCACTTTCAGTGCAACATCATCAACGACATCGGAGGGCAAACTCTCTGATGTCGTTTTTTTGGGTCAGGACTTACGCAGTTGCAACAAGTTTTATAGATTTTTATAGATTCTGGATGATTTTTCGCAGTCGCAGCCCGCGAAAAATCATCCAACTGCGTAAGT
>RFIF01000621.1 GCA_003695655.1 Cyanobacteria bacterium J069 | reverse complement strand
GAATAGGGAGATGTGGGGGTGAGAATGACGAGGGGGGAAAGCTGACTGTGGACTTGATACCATTCCTGCAATCCCCAGTTGGGGCTGCCGAGGGCGATCGCCCATCCATTCAGCACATCTGATCGCACAGCAGCGCAAACGCTGGCGAGAAAGTTGAGCGGATCGGGTTCGGCGATCAGCAGCGTGGCAGGGGCACGGTTTTCCCAGGAGGCAAGCTGGTAGGCGATCGCTGCCTGGCGGGCGTAGACCTGTTGGGCAAAGGCAGCAGGCTCGATGCCGACCAGCCAGGGGCGGTGCAGGCAGTCGGCTAAACTATGGCGGAGGGATCGAGGGTTTGCCATAGGGCGGCGGGGGAAAGCTGCTCAGCGGCAGAGTCTTGGAACCAGTGGGCAACGCCGTAGCCGAGGGCACGTTCCGGCAGCGTTTTTGCAAGAGAATCGCTCAGTTGTCGCGGGTTGACCAGGTGCGTCTGGATGTAGCGGCGGGCTACGGCGGTTTCCAGGGCGGACGACCAGACGACATCGACGGGATGCTGCTGGCAAAAAGCTCGGAGTTGGCTGGGAAACCCGGCGATCGCCGCCTTCAGCACCACCACCCCGCGCCAGCCGCGCCGCCAGCAGGTTTGCAGTTGCCCCAGCGTGGCGACAGATTCATCCAGCGCCAGCGGTGTGGGGAAGCGATCGCCCAGCTTTAGCATCGCGTCAAACTGGGACGGCGGCAGTGGCTGCTCCAAAAATTCTACCTGGGGATGGGGTGCGCAATGCTCCAGCCAGCGACAGGCCGCGTCCCAATCGAGTCCGCCGTTGGCATCCAGCCGCAGCCGCGCCGCTGGCGGCAGCGTTTGCATCAGGCGGTCAAAGGCGGCTAACTCTTTGGCAACCTCGCCCACGCCGATTTTCCATTTGAAGGTGCGATGTCCTGCTTGCCAGAGGGCTGGCCAGGCGGCGATGTTGCTCCGCAAGGCTAGCGCCAACGCCGCCTCTCCCGCTGGCAGCAGGGCACTGATGTCTGGCGGCAACCATTCGGAGAAAACGCCTGAAGCGGGACGAGCGCCTTGAGCCTCCATGAGCAATTCCCAGGCAGACTCTAGCCCAAACTGGCAGGCGGGCAGCGTGTCGGCGATCGCCTGGATATCTGGCAGTTCCAGCCATTCTGGCAGCGACTGACAGAGGGCGATCGCCGCCTCTAGCGTTTCCGTGCCAAACCAGGGCAGCGGCGCAATTTCGCCGTAGCTTTCGTGCCCTGCGCCATCCCGGAGCTGCACCAAAATTCCTCGCCGCTCTGCCCAGGCTCCGTGGGCCGTCGTCAGCGGCTGCCGAAACGATCGCCGATATACCCGAAATGCTGCCCGCACGCCCATTTTTCCGTCAATGCCTCTCATCCTCTAAAGCCAGTTGCCTAGAAGCACATAAGATGACCAAAACCGAGGCGCGTCATAGTTTGCCCGCAGCAGGCTGAGCTGGGCCTGGCGCAGCGCCTCTGCTTTAGAAATGGGGTTGCGGGTGAGCTGCTGATAAAACTCAATCATCAGGTCTGCGCCGGCTTCGTCATCCACGCTCCAGAGGGAGGCGATCGTGCTGCGGGCCCCGGCGCGGACGGCGACGCCAGCTAATCCCAGCGTGGCGCGGCGATCGCCTTCGGCCGTGCGGCAGGCGCTCAGCACCAGCAGCTCGATCGGCTCCGGGCTGTCTAGCTCCTGAATTTGCAGCAGGCTGCTGAGGTCTTTCACGTTCACCCGACTGTCCCACGCCAGGATAAACGTGTCTGCTGCGTTGGAGCTAAACTCGCCGTGGGTGGCTACATGCACGATGGACGCCGGAGCCGCGCTGAGAGAGTCCTGAAAGTTTTGCTGCGTGAAGCCGTCGTTGAGCAGCACCCGGCTGGGCAGGCTCTTTTGAATTTCATCTAGCTCTTTTTCGACATTGGGCAGTGCGGGAAAGCTGTCGCGGGCTTCCGTTAGCCCCGCCATCAGAGCACGAAACTGGCGCTGTTGGAACGGGCGCGGGTCGGGCAGCCGCAAGCCGGGGGCCAGCGCCACGCTGTAATGCTCAATCAAATACTGGCTGCCGTCGTGCAGCGCCGCCATCGGCACGTTGCGCAGCGCCCCATCCAGCACAAACACCAGCGTCTGGTTTTCGCTCAGCCGGTCGGCTGCCGGGCGAATCAGCCAGTCATAGACCTGCTGAGACAGAGCCAGCCCTTCGGGTGAAGGATAGGCGCGATCGCGCAGTTCGCGCAGCAAATCTTCCGACACCCGCTCTACGGTTTCTTGACCTACCTGCGTTGTGTAGCGGCGGAGCGGCTGCTGCGGCTGTTTCAAGATCACCTCGATGCGGTCGGGCAGGACGATGGTGTATAGCACCGCTGCGGGCAGCGTGGACTGGTCTATCACCCGATCAAGCTGAAACTGCGTGTCCAGGCACGCCTCGCGAAAGAAGTTGTCGAGTTCTGCCACTTGCAGACCTTCGATCACGTCCCGCGCCTGCGCCAGCCGCCCCAGTTCGGGCGTGGGGTTTTGCGGATCGAGCAGCAGATCGACCAATTGGCGATAGATGGGTTCCACGCTTTCACGGAAGGAAAACTGCACATCGCGGTTGATCGCTACCAGGTCGCCCCGAATGGTTTGCAGGCTTTGCACCGCCTGGCTGTAGGCGGCGATCGCCCCCGACTTATTCCCCTGCACCCTGTTCAAGCGCCCCAGTTGCCACTGCCAGCGGTAGGCGATGTCGGCGGCGGCGATTTGCTGTGCCAGGTTCAGCGCTTGCTGGGTCAGGGTTTGCGCTTCGCGCCACTGTCCCGTTTGCTCATACAGATGCCCCAGACTGCCCAGGGCAAAGGATTCGGCCCGCAGGTCGCCGAGTGCTTGGGACTGTTGCACCGTTTTCGACAAACGGCGGGCGATCGCCTCCAGGCTCGGTTCTCCCCCGCTGAATTCGGACAGGGTCGTGAGGTTTTGCGCCAGCTCAATTTGGTTAAACAAAGACGTGCGGCTGGGCGGCAGTGGCTCAAGCTGCTGCTGAATCGACGGATAGAGCGCCTGGGCCCGCTGCCATTGGGCGGTGTCTATTAGCAGGCTGAGCTGGTTGAGCGCCGCCTGGAGGCGCAGATTGGCCGACGGAGCCGCCTGCGCCGACTGGGCATACAGGTTCAAGACCTCTTCTGTCTGCTGCAAAAAGTTTGTGGCGATGCGCTGCTGGCGCTGCTCATAGCTGCGCCGAGCGCGATGCTGCTCTGCAAGGCTAGCGCCAACGCCCGGCAGGGATGTGTTCAGCCGCCGGATGGCCTCGGTGGGCGTCATGCCGCTTTGGCCCAGCGTGGCGATCGCTCTGGCGCGGCTGACGTTGGCCAGGCTGAGGGTGATGGCGGCGATCGCGTCTTGCCCGGCTGGGGTCGGCGACTGCGCTTGTAGCGTGGTGACGATGCGGCGGCTCTGCTGGAGGGCTTGCCGAGCAGCATCCAGGTCGCCCGCCACCCGCCGCGCATCGCCCAGGCTACGCAACACCTGCGCCTTGATCAGCGAGTCGGGCGTCTGGGCGAGCTGCGTCTCGATCGCTTCTAGCTGGGCGATCGCCCGCCGATATAGCCCCAGGGATTGCAGCGCCTGCACCTGGTTGAGCTGACTGTCCACTGCCGCCGACCAGTCGCCCGCCTGCGTAAATAGGGACGTCGCCTGCGTCCAGGTGTCCAGCGCCTCGGCCGCCTGGCCGCGAGCAAACTGGAGCCGTCCCCAAATGGTCAACGCCTGCGCCTGGCCGCGCCGTGTCGCCTCGTTTTGGCTGCGCTCAGGCAGTGCGTTTAACAGTCGCAGCCCTGCGGTAATTTGCTGTTCGGCAGTGTCCCATTGCCCAAGTTGCTGATAGGCCAGCGACAGGTTAGCCCGCGTCAGCCCTTCCTGGAGGCGATCGCCCTGCTCTTGGTGCTGGCGCAGCAGCGGCTCCAACCGGGCGATCGCCTCACGATAGCGGCCGGCTTCATAGAGCGACCGGGCTGCTTGGGCCTCGTCTGTGGGCAAGGCTTGAGCTGTGAGAACTTCTAATGAATGAACCGGAGCAGCAGCCTCTAGAAAGCGAGCGTCTGCGCCGATGGCAATTTGCCCTAAACCCAGCGCCAGCGCCACACCCAGCAGCAGCATCGCCATGCGTCGCCAGAATGGTTGAACGGGATGGAGGAGGGGCGATCGCCAAACCGCTGAAAACCAGGGCTTGCTTCTAGCCTGGCCCAGTGCCCATCTTGATCTACTGCGTCGATTCATGGCTTAGCCAGTGGCAGAAGAACTGGCCTGAGTTTACTCCAGATGTTCGCCAGGGCACAGTCCCCAACTGGAGAAGATCAGCCGAAGCTTGACTCTGCGATCCATAGAGCACCGCTGTCGCGGGGCAGCACTACGCGACGGGCAAGCGGATCAGGCAGATCAGCCGCAAGTTTGACTCTGCAATCCGCAGCTTTAGCTGTATCTAGAGCCTAGAGCGGGCTGGCCAGCCAACCCCGCATGAAATAGTAGACCGAGGAGAGATATTCATCCACCACGCGGGTGGTCAGCGCCAGTGCATCCACGTTGGGCACCAGATCCGCCACCGTCGCAATCAGACGGCGATCGTCCAGTTGAAACAAGAATTGATCGGTGGGCAGCCCAAAGGTTTGCAGTCCCTGGCTGGCAAAGGTAGCGCGGGCGCGGCTGACGTTGAGCAGCGGCACAATCAGCAAGATACTGTCGGTGGCCTTTTGATAGCCCAGCGGGGTTAAAATTCGCTCTACGGCGACTGCATTGCTATAGAGGTCGGTGCCTTGGGTGTCAATCACTACGCGATCAGCAGGCACCCCCGCCCCACCCAAAATCCCCAGCACCGTTTGCACGGCGATCGCCCGCGCTTCTTCCGAAGCAGTTAGCCCCAGTTGCGACCCCAAGCAGACAATTACCAGCGGGTTTCTGCCCTGCTCCAGTTCGTTTCGATAGGTGCGGGCGGCATAAAACAGCCGCGAAGCCAGCACGTTGGTAAATCCGTCGCGATCGCTGCTGACTTGGGTACGGCTGCGATAGGCAGGGTCGGTGGGGTCGTTGCTGTCGCCCAGCACCACGATCGCCTTCGCCGAAGCCGGAGTCAGCTCTGCCGGACGCTGCACCAGCGGACTGTAGGCTAGAGTGCGCGCTGCCTGCGACGTCAGCCAATAGGCCACAATCGGCGTACTCGTCAACAGCAGCACCAGCACCGCTGCCAGCACCAGGTTGCCGTCTACACTCTTAGCCCCTTTTTTGAGCGAGCTGAGCAGCAGGAAAAACACCAACCCCAGCGGTTTCAACGGCAGCGACAGCACGCTCCACACAGTGCCCACGGTGCTGTTGGTGGGGTCGATAAATGCCAGAATGACGAAGGCAAAGAGGATGACGCCGCCCAGCCAGGTCAAATACACCCTGGGAATGAATTTGCTGAAGACATACCACAGGATCGTGCCGATCAGCAGCCAGAGCAGAATTCGGGTGAGCAGTTCAAACATGGTTGACGGGTCGCCCGCTGGAGGTCAACGCCAGAATGGCAAAAAGGTCTAGTCCAGTGTAATGCGCGATCGCCAACCTGGTGATGGGTTTTTGGGAGCAGCGGGTTTCTAGATTTGAGGTTCTGGGTGACAGGTTTCCAGGTTTGAATTTCTGGGCTTAAGTTCTGGAAATTACAAACTGGTTAACTGCGTCCAATACTGGTCATATAGCTCGGTGGCATCGTCCACCGGGGAAATGCGCTCACACTTTTGCAGGGCCGCCTGGTTGGGATACAAGTTGGGGTTGGTCTTGAGTGAGTTGGGCATCAAATCAATGGCCGCCTGGTTCGCCGTCGCAAACTTCAGGCGCTCTGCCGCCTGAGCCAGGATATCTGGCTGAAGCAAAAAGTTGATCCAGGCGTAGGCGGCTTCCGGGTTGGGTGCGGCAGCGGGAATCACCATTGTGTCTGTCCACAGCGACGAGCCGCTGGCAGGAATCAGGTATTGGATATCAGGATTTTCTGCCGACACCTGGATCGCGTCGGAGGAATAGGCCATGGCGATCGCCAAATCACCCGTCAGCATCTGGTCGCGCCAGCCGTCAGTCGTAAAGTTGGCGATCGCCGGCTTTAGTTTTTGCAACTGCCGGAAGGCCGCCTCCAGTTCCTTGGGGTCGGTAGAGTTATAGGAATAGCCCAGCGATTTTAGGCTGGCTCCCATCACCTCGCGCACGTCGTTAAACAACGCCACTCGCCGCGCCAGCTTGCTCTGGTTGTCCCAAAGATAATCCCAGTCTTGCGGGGCGGGGTTCACCAGTTTGCGGTTATAGACCAGCCCGGTGGTGCCCCAGACGGCGGGGAGGCTGTGCTGGTTGCCGGGGTCATAGGG
>RFIF01000620.1 GCA_003695655.1 Cyanobacteria bacterium J069 | reverse complement strand
GTCCTACTGTTTGTAGCAAAACGTGCAAGATTCCCCCAGGACTTACGCAGTTGAAACGAGTTTTATGGATCTCTGGATGATTTTTCGCGGGCGCAGCCCGCGAAAAATCATCCAACTGCGTAAGCCCTACCCCCTAAATCCCCGCGCTGACGCGCCGCTACGCTAGAAAAAAGGGGGACTTTAAGGAAAAAAGGGGGACTTTAAGGCGGTTTCCCCTTTAAGGGGAGCTAGGGGGGATCTCTGAGTGCTTAACATTACACGCGATACCTTTTCAAACACCCTCTAAACCCTCTTAAAAAGGGAGCATCCAGAATCGCTACGTTTGAGTTGTTCCCCTTTTCTAAGGAAGGGAGGATCTTTCTTCTTTCTAAAGAGACTCAGGCGTCCAGGCACAACCTCAGGGCTTGAGAACAGACCCAACCCTCATTCCTCATTCCTCACCCCTCGTCACTGCTACTTACCGCCCCCCTACCGTAATCGCATCCACCTTCAAATGCGGCTGTCCCACGGTGACATAGATGCCGCCGCTGATGGAACCGCAGAAGCCCGCCGCCAGCCCCAGGTCTTGCGAACACATGGAGATGCGCTGCATGATTTCCACCGCTTCTCCGATCAAGGTTGCGCCCTTCAGCGGTTTGGTGATCTTGCCGTTTTCGATCAGGTAGGCTTCATCGGCCGCGAAGTTGAACTGACCGGTTGCGCCGACGCTGCCGCCGCCCATCTTCTTGCAATAGATGCCCTTGTCGATGGAGGCGAAGATGTCGTCGATGGCGTGCGGGCCGGGCGCAATGTAGGTATTCCGCATCCGGCTGGCGGCGGCGTAGGTATAGTTTTGGCGGCGGCCGCTGCCCGTGCGGGGGTGACCCGTGCGCATGAAGCCAGCGCGATCGCTCAGGAAGTTTTTCAAAATGCCGTTTTCGATCAGCAGCGTCCGCTGGGCGGGCATTCCTTCGTCGTCCATGTCGATCGTGCCAAAGGCGTTGGGCGATCGCCCTTCGTCCCAGGCAGTCAGCGCTTCATGGGCAATCTTTTCGCCTTTCTTGTCGATAAAGGGCGTCGTCTTGCGTTCGATTTGCGTCGTCTCCAGCAGGTGGCCGCAGGCTTCGTGGAAGATCACACCGCCGAAGTGGTTGGCCATCACCACGGGGTAGGTGCCAGACTCCACATAGTCGGCGTAAAGCATCTTGCCAGCGGACTCTGCCACTTCAGCGGCGGTGCTGTCGATATCCCAGGTGCGGAGAAAGTCGGGCTGGCCCGTGCTGCCGACGCGCTGCCCGATGGAGGTGCGGTGGTCGCCATCGGCACAGAGCAGGCTAAAGCCTGTGGATTGCGTCAGGCGGATGTCTCGCGCAAAGGTGCCGTCGCTGGCAGCCACCAACACTTCCTGCCAGTCGCGGAAGTAGGAGGCGCGGCGCGACTGCACGTGGCTGGCTTTTTTACCCAGGCGATCGCTCGCAGACAGCAAAATCTCGCCCATCTCGCGAATCGAGCTACACTGCTCCAGCCAGGCTTCCTTGCCCTTGCGAGTGCCATAATCGCGCAGCGGTTCTAGCACTACTTCCGGGATAAACGCATTGCCGCTGGGTAATTCCAGTCCCATGATCGACAAGCCCTTTTCCAGTGCCAACTTCAGCCCGTTGAAGGTGAGATCGTTGGTGCTGACGTAGCAGTCGGCCTTGCCGCGAAACACGCGCACACCCGCACCCGTAGTGAGGCTGGGGGAAATGCTGGTGATGGTGTCTTCTTCGGCCAGGCAGTTAATATAGTTGACCCGCTCCAGAAAAAACTCAACAAAATCGGCTCCCGCAGCGCGACCCAGCCCCAGCAGCGTAGACAGCGGCGCTTCCCACGATTCATCAAAGCGATCGCGCGGCGCGGCATAGCTAAGTCCGGGCAGCTTCGCCGGGGTAAGCAGCGTATCGGGCAGGCTGGTCAATAGCATTTAGACAATCCTCTTGGGGCGCAGCAGACGGAGTTTCTAACAGTTTAGCGCGGCAGGGAAAACTGAGTCGTCTCCAAGATGAGGGGCGGTCAAATATGCCAAATATCCAAATATAATATATTGAATTTGCTGAACTCACCCGCGCCGATATGGGGAGGCTCTCCAACCCGATTCCTGCATCTGTGACATCCTCCCGCTATAATGTATGAAGGCACACAGGTGCCCTCATGGGGCTGTCACGGTTTCGACGTTTTGGCGAACACTATCTTGTGATGCAGGCCGAGAGCGGGCTAACTCTCGAAAATCCATGGCTCAAACAAACGTACATGCGAACAACATCGTACCTTTTGCTCGTAAGCGCGTAGCTGTTGCTGCCGCCTAACAACCCCTAACGGTTCGAGCGTCTGCGATTTGACTCCGTTAAGGATTGCAGACCAACCCCCAACGGATGCTCCGGCACATTGCCTCTGGTCAATGTCCGGCTAAGACTTTACCAGAGCATCCCACTGTCCGGGATAAGTGACAGTCCCCGCCCTGAGGGTAACCAGGGCTAAGCCTGTGAATGAATGAGATATCAATACCCAGGGCGGACAGGAGTTCGACTCTCCTCAGCTCCACTTTTCAGCCAAACCGCAAGCAACCCCCGGATTCTTAAAGCGTCCGGGTTTTTTTGCATAAAGTAATCAAAAAGCGAGGAAATCCAAAGGGTTTAGCGGGGAATCCTGAGATATGGTGTTTAGCGGCTGGTTTTCTGCTGATGAAGCGAGGGCAGGTGCAGGGTGGGGCAGTTTATGAAGCCGGATTTGATCAAAGGGGAACTGGTGAAGTGGAATGATGAGCGCGGTTTTGGGTTTATTAAGCCTAGCAGCGGCGGCGAGACCGTCTTTTTGCACATCAGCGCTGTCAAAACTACGGGTCGCCGCCCTAGCATTGGAGACACGATTTTCTATAGGCGGACGACCGGGGCAGATGGGCGGGTTCGCGCTGCCGATGCCGCAATTCAGGGCGTGGTTTCCCGCACTGCAAACACCCGCCCCAGACAGACCAGACGAACGACGCGATCGCCTGATCCCCTGGCGTTGATCAAAATCTTTGTCGGACTGGCGATCGCCTTATCGGCTGGTATTTCTTCTCTCACGTCCTCTATGGGTTCTAGAGGAGTCCAGACACCGCCGTCTGCTGCGATTGGTACACAGCCAGATACTTCAACCGAAGCCGCCCAGGCAAGTTGCATGATCAAGGGCAATATTTCCGTCAGCAGTGGACGACGGCTCTACCATGTTCCTGGAATGCAGGACTATGACATCACCCGCATTAACCTAAGCGAAGGAGAGCGCTGGTTTTGCTCTGAAGCAGAGGCGCAGGCAGCGGGCTGGGTGCGAGCGCCAATGTAACAGCCGTTCAGAGGTTAAAGCTAGACTCAACTCCCAAAGTTGAATACGTTTGCTTTGAACAGGTCGATCGCTGCACGAACGGCGCTGTAGCCAAAGGTGAGAATGGCAGTCGTCAGGGTTGCGCCCATTGCACATAGCACCAAACCGCCCAGGCTGATTGCGCCATCGTCGTCTAGCAGACCAAACCCAGTTACGAAAATCCCAATAGCGGGCAGCGTATTGGTCAGCGGAATCGGGATCATCATGGAGATGGACATGAGGGCGATCGCCACACCAATCACCACGCGCCCAGGCAGGCTGGTGCAAACGGGCGTGAGTCGCGGCCGAGACAGCGCCTCAATTCGCCGGAGCCACGGCAGACCGGCTTTTAACACGCCTTGCACCTGTTTTAAATCGAGCGCGTGCTGCTTAAACTTGTCAGGAAACCAGGGCGTTTCGCGGCCGGCGATGAGCTGTACTGCTAGCAAAAAGAGCAAAATCCCAAAGGGAACTGAGTAGCCCGGAGCCGGAATCGGCAGTGCTGAGGGCAGCGCCAGCAAGACAAACAAAAAACCAAAAATGCGCTCACCCGCCAGGTTCAAAATATCGGCTAGCGTCACCTTTTCAGGGGGATTTTCGTCAAAAAAATAGCGTTGCAGTTCTGTTGAGAGTCGCGCCACGTTGGGGGATGTTTGGGTGAGGGGTGAGGGCTGATGGTTTGGACGCGGCGCGCCCAAACCATCAGCCGATCAGAGGGGTTGTTCAAAAGGGAACCCTAGGTGCCAGAAGTCCAGGAGTTGATGTATTCGATCTGCTCAGGGGTGAGCGCATCGAGGGCAATACCCATGGCTTGCAGCTTTAAGCGGGCAATGTCTGCATCAATTTCCTGCGGAATCGAGTGCAATCCGGGCGAAAGCTTGCCCTTGTTTTTCACCAGATACTCGCAGGCGAGGGCCTGGTTAGCAAAACTCATGTCCATCACGGCGCTGGGGTGCCCTTCGGCGGCGGCCAGGTTGACCAGGCGACCTTCGCCCAGCACGATGACCGATTTGCCGCTGGCGAGCTTGTATTCTTCGGTGAATTGGCGGACGGTTTTCACTTCGGCGGCGCGGTTCTTCAGCGCTACCAGGTCGATCTCGATGTCGAAGTGTCCCGAATTGCAGACGATCGCCCCGTCTTTCATCATGTCGAAGTGTTCGCCACGAATCACATGCTTGTTGCCGGTGACGGTGATAAACAGGTCGCCCTGGGCGGCGGCGATCGCCATCGGCAGCACGCGGAAGCCGTCCATCACCGCTTCTAGCGCTTTGATTGGGTCGATTTCGGTCACGATGACGTTTGCGCCCATGCCCCGCGCCCGCAGTGCCGTACCCTTGCCACACCAGCCATAGCCCGCGACGACGATGGTCTTGCCCGCCAGCAAGATATTCGTGGCGCGGATGATGCCATCCAGGGTGGACTGGCCTGTGCCATAGCGGTTGTCGAAGAAGTGCTTGGTGTCGGCGTCGTTGACGTTCATCGCCGGGAAGGTCAGCACGCCGTCGCGCAGCATGGCTTGTAGGCGGACGATGCCCGTGGTGGTTTCCTCAGTGGTGCCAATTAGGTCGGCAACCTGATCCTGGCGCTCCTGAATCAGCGTGGCAACCACGTCACTGCCGTCGTCGATGATCAGGTTGGGACGATGGTCGAGAGCAGTTTGCACATGGCGGTGATAGGTGGCGTTGTCTTCGCCCTTGATGGCAAAGACGGGAATGCCATAGTCGGCTACCAGGCTGGCGGCCACGTCATCCTGCGTAGACAGCGGGTTGCTGGCGATCAGCAGGGCGTCGGCTCCGGCGTTTTTGAGGGCGATCGCCAAATGTGCCGTTTCAGTAGTGACATGGCAGCAGGCAACGAGGCGAATTCCTGCCAAGGGTTTTTCAACCGCAAAGCGGTCTTGAATCTGGCGCAGCACGGGCATCTCACGGCCCGCCCACTCAATTCGCTGCTTCCCCAGGGCTGCCAGGGATAAATCTTTGACTTCGTGTTTTACCTGAGTTGTCGTGGTCATTGAATTTTTGGGTTCGTAGAGATTAGATTCGAGGGATGTCAGGACAATCTTAACTCCCAATAGCCTAGCTTCCTTTGAGGAAAAACCGCATAGCCCGACAGCAACGGTCATGAGAAGGGGTGATCAGCTATGAATTGTTGCAGCCTTTTTTCTGGCAGCGTCTTTTCCTGCCTGCCCAAAAGGTCGCTGGATGCTGGGCGGGCTGAATGCTGGGCGGGTCGGATTGCCTCACTAGCGCAATTCGGCGTGCCGCTGTCGGGAATCGCCACCTCTGTCGCTGTATGGATTAGATGCGGTGCCCAGTGCAATGCCTGGACGCGGTGCCCAGGTGCAATGCCTGGATGCTGTGCCTGGATGCCCCAGATTCAATGCCTGGATGCTGTACCCAGATTCCTGGATGCTGTGCCCAGATTCAATGTCTGGATGCTGTGCCTCATGGCCACCAGCAATGTTCCAGAGAGAGAACAAAAGTGGGATGACGATCCGCTAAGACGGTTGCATACTAACGAGTGTTAATGAATTTACGTAGCTTTAATAACTTTGCCTTATGAAAGTTTCGGGTATCATAGTAAGTAGGAAGTAAGCAGAAACGTTGTGTTGAGTTTGTATTGTATTGAGTTTGTATTGAGTTGCCTTGCTTCCCAGCTATGAGCGCGTTAGATTTGGCTTCAGTTGCAAGCGTCTAACGTCTGGTAGCGACAGCTCAGAGTCTCTTTCGAGCTTCTGTCCCTAAAGAACCGGAAACCTCTGCGCTGCTTGTTGAGTTCTAATTACTAAATTTATGGAACCTGGTAGTCGAACCGACGCCTCTCCTGAACCGTTCATTTCCGGCGCTGCTGATATTGCAGGCACGTTCATTGCCTTGCTCACGCTGATTGTCCCTGTGGCAGCGATCGCCTATTTTTCTACACCCACCCCGTCTTCCATCCCGGCCGGGCGCATCCAAACGCCAGCCGTGATTGAGTCTTCTGTCTGGAATCGTCATCATCCCCTGCGCCCCTGAGCAAGGCGTCCTGAGCGACGAATTTCACATAATTAGGACTTGATCAGGACTTTGCTATCCCTGAATTTCTGTCTGTCGCCGCTGGTTAGCGCTGAGCAAGCCAGCAGGCAACTGGGAAAATCAGGTATTCCAGGAAAAACAGTTTCCAGATGAACTGGTAGAACTGGGCGATCGCCTTGCGGTCGTCTAGCTTTACCTGTTTTTGTTGCCACCAGAGCGCCCCCAGTGCTAGCCCGTGCGTTGTCCACAGCCAGCCTGTGGATGCCTGGGAGAGCAAGGGGGCGGCTGTCATCATGCCAACATAGCAAAGACTGATTAGTCCTAAAACAATGCGGAACACCGGGCGCTTGCCAAGGCTGAGGGCGAAGGTGCGAATGTGGTAGCGGCGATCGCCTTCCAGGTCGGGAATGTCTTTGCAGAAGGCGATCGCCCCGGTGAAGCCGAGGATAAACAGCGTCAGTGCCCAGACCTCAACCGGAATGCCGCCAGGTAATTCCAACACCCGCGCAAAGTGAAGAAAGAGTCCCAGATTTACAATTGCGCCGCGCACGCTAAAGATGCACAGCGACGCCCAAACAGGAAACCGCTTTAGCCGAATCGGCGGCAGGGAATAAGCCGTGCCGATGAGCAGGCTGAGACCGACCGTCGCCAACAGCCAGGGCCCACCCCCCGCCGCCAGCGCCAGCGCCAGCCCGCCGCATAGCCCCACAATGATCCAGCCCTGTCGCCGGGAAAATTCGCCCGAGGCCAGCGGCAGATGCGGCTTGTTGATGCGGTCGATTTCCACGTCTTCAAGCTGATTCAGCCCGACTATGTAGACATTGCCACACAGACAGGCGGCCAGAGCGTTCACTACGGCTCCCCAGTTTGCGCCCGCCGCCGCAGACAGAGAGAGGGCGATCGCAAAAATTCCTAGTACGCTAAGCGTCGTGCCAATGATGGTGTGTGGTCGAGAAAATTTCCAGAAGGCGTACAGTGCAGCGGAGCCATCTGAGGCGGGATTGGGCGAACGATGATCCATAGATATCCAAGTACAGGTCCAGAAGTCCAGTTTCCAGGTTTCCGCCGCGCCGCACAGACAGGCGAGTCAGTGAAACTACTGGAAACAACGCCAGGACTTAGGATAATCTAAGCGCCGGGCGATCGACATGGTTCGCTTGCAAAATTGGTACGCGATCGCCCCCATTTCAAAATTTGGGAACTATGTTGGGCGTAGAGATCAGGGGTTAGGGGTTGGGAGTTAGGGGTTAGGAACGAAGGCGTAGTCCTCTTGGATATCTGCAAGCCTAACTTCTACAACCTTCTCAGCCCCTTGCGTCAGAGCTCCGAAACCTAACCCCTAACCTCTAACCCCCAACCCCTCATGTCCACTCACGCCCATCACGCCAGTCAACACCTGGAGCAGTTGCTCAAGTCGCGCACCGTCGCCCAGCTAGAGCAAGACCTCCAGCCCAAGCCAGACGCGCCCCCCCCACAGTTTCCGGGCGGTTCACGCATCACCCCGGCGGCCGTCGATCGCCGCTGGGAAGCGCTGGGCGCAACGGATAATCTGCGAGCCGCCCTGCTCGACCCGCAAACGGCCGACCAGATGGCGTCCTATCGCCACAATATTGAGAACTTCATTGGCACGGTCAAGGTTCCGATCGGGATTGCCGGGCCGCTGCGGGTCAACGGGCTATTTGCCCAGGGTGACTATTACCTGCCGCTGGCGACGACCGAAGCGGCCCTCGTCGCGTCCTATAGTCGGGGGGCGCACCTGCTCACAGCGGCGGGTGGCTGCACCACGCTGCTGCTAAGCGAGGGCATCGGTCGTGCACCAGGATTCGCGTTTGCCAACTTGACGGAAGCAGGCAAGTTCGTGGTGTGGGCGATCGCCCAACAAGACACCTTCCGCCAGGTCGCCGAAGCCACCACGAGCCACGGCAAGCTGATTGACCTGCGGGTAACGGTCGAGGGCAACCATGTCTATCTCGATTTCCAGTTCACCACGGGCGACGCCTCCGGGCAAAACATGGTGACGATCGCCACCCAGGCCATCTGCGACTATATCCAAGCCCATGCCCCCGTTCAGCCGCGATTTGCCTTTGTGGAAGCAAATCTGTCAGGCGACAAGAAAGCCAGCGCCCAATCCTTCCTATCGGTGCGCGGCAAGAAGGTGACAGCGGAAGTGACCCTCGCTGCCGAGCTGGTGCAAAAGTGTCTGCACGCCACACCCGCTGCAATGGTGGACTATTGGCGCATGTCGGCGATCGCTGGCACGCTCACAGGCACCATCGGCGTGCAGGGGCACTACGCCAACGGCCTGGCTGCCCTCTATCTCGCCTGCGGTCAGGATGTCGCCTGCGTGGCCGAGTCTGCCGTCGGCGTCACCCGCTTTGAAGTCACACCCGATGGCTGCCTCTATGCGGCCGTCACACTCCCCAACCTGGTCGTGGGCACGGTGGGCGGCGGCACAGGACTCCCCAGCCAGCACGCCTGTTTAGAACTTCTCAAACTGGCCGGCAGCGGCCACGCCCGCGCCTTTGCCGAAGTGTGCGCTGCACTCCTGCTAGCAGGCGAACTCTCCATCATTGGCGCACTCACCTCCGGGGAGTTTACCCGGGCCCATGAGCGGCGGGCGAGGCGGAAGTGATGGGGTGATGGGGTGATGAGGTGATGGGGTGATGAGGTGATGGGGTGATGAGGTGATGGGGTGATGAGG
>RFIF01000619.1 GCA_003695655.1 Cyanobacteria bacterium J069 | reverse complement strand
TCGGGTAACCTGATTCATAGGGTTTCATCGTTAGAATGTGGTAATTCTTATGAAACCCTTTCCTGCTCTTCCTTTGCAAGCTTTTGTCCCGTACTTAGACAAGGACTGGCGAGCTGCCCGCGGAGAAATTTGACCGACAGCAATTTCTACAGCGTTTCTTGAGCAATTGATCAAAATTCAGGTCAAATCGGCTGCCTGGGTTCAGGTTGGTTTCATCTACGCTGACTTCATCTACGCTGGCTTATCTGACTGAAGCAGAGCGATCGCCCCCGCAGCAATGCTGTTAAGCGTTTGGGCATCGCGACGCATCCGCGCCACCGCCAACATGCCCACAACCGAACCCAACAGGGATTTTGCCGTTTCATCTATGTCTAAGGTGGCTGGCAGATCGCCATCCTGCTGAGCCTGATGCAGATTTTGCTGAAAGAAGGATTCAATTTCATCCAGCCGATCTTCGATAATGGCGATCGTGCTGGCAGAGTGAGCTTCGCGCTCCATTGCCGTATTGATAATCAAACATCCCTTTTGGTTGGGGTCGCTCACCATCGCCTGAGCCAGATGCGCAAGCCATAGCTGGATGCATTCTAGCGGCGGTCGATGGCGCGGCATAGAAGCACGAAAAAATTCCTGGGTATACTTGCGCAGCGCCTGCTGAAATAATTTTTCTTTATCGCCAAACGCGCTGTAAAGACTGCCCGGTTGCACACCCGTTGCTTCCACCAAATCCTTCATGGAAGTGGTGGTATAGCCCTTTTGCCAAAACAGGCTCATGGCGATCGCCAAAACCTCGTCCGTATCAAATTCTCGCTGCCGCACCACAAGCCAATAACCAATGAATGGGTGAGATCAAGCCATGAGCAGGGAGTAAGCTAGAACGTTCTCCCTTTCACAGTCCTATTGAGATCGCTTCATTCATTCGAGGGGCGATCGCTGATTAGGGACGCCAAGTGATTTCGCACGGCCCCCCGATACCTGCAATTCGCTTTGGTCAATCAACCCGATTTCTGGGTGGCAAAATTCCGCGAATGCGGTGCAATAATTCATCAAAATCAACAGGTTTGCGGATGAAGCCATCTGCGCCAGTGTCAAAGCCATCTGCGGGGTTTGGCTCCATATAGCCTGTAATCAAGAGAATCGGAATAAACGGTAAATTAGGCTCTTCGCGGATTCTCCGGGTGACTTCAAAACCGTTCATACCCGGCATCATGACATCCAGCAAGACCAAATCCGGCGGGTTGCTAAAGACGATCTCCAATGCTGCATAGCCACTATCTGCAACTTCTACCCGATAACCTTCTGTCTCTAGAAACGTCTGCAATAAAAAGGAGTTATCTGCCAGGTCATCCACGATCAAGATGCGATCGCGACTGCGCGTGGGCGTCCCTGAAGAGTCATTCATGACAGGCGAAGAAGCAGCGGTATTAGGTAAAAAAGAATACATAGCGTACTGTCAATCGAATTTCTTATTATTTTTATATTGTCTTTATTTATTCCCGCTTTGACCTCACACGAAAGAAGGATTCATTAGCACTAGATCGCTGAACTTAGCATCAATATAGAATATGAAATCTGTGGAGTTATAAAATCTATTGATCTATGTCCGGGGGAAGAGGCTGGGCTGGGAAGCAGTCTGGGTCAGGCTTCGGCAAATTTACTTGACCTGAATCTACCAGTTTTTATTAAATTACTCATTGACTGATTAAATTACTCATTTCGAGGATCGGAGTCATTGGGAGCGATTAGTTTAGCAACGGTGTTCATCAATGCTTCGGCTTCGATGGGTTTCGCCAGGTGTTGCTGAAATCCGGCGGCGATCGCCTGCTGCTGATCCATCTCTCCGGCATAGGCCGTGAGGGCGATCGCAGGAATAGTGCCCCCTTGTTCAGATGGCAAGGCTCGAATTTGCTGAATTAGCATATAGCCATCCATATGAGGCATCCCGATATCGCTAATGAGCAGATCGGGCGGGGATTCAGCAATCCGCCGGAGTGCTTCCTGACCGGAGGCAACGCTGGTGATCGTAGCGTGGGTTTGTTCTAAGACAAATGTGGTAAACCCTCTAGAATCGGCATCGTCATCAACGATCAAAATATGCTGATTGCTCAAGTTGGGGATGGCTTCGGCAGACGAATACACCGCAGGCGGCTCAAGCAGAAACGGAGCCAGCGGAATCTGCACCGTAAAGGTTGCGCCCTGCCCTTCGCCAGCGCTATCCACGCTCACCACTCCTCCGTGCATTTCTACGATCTGGCGCACGATCGCCAGCCCCAGCCCCAGCCCGCCAAACTTGCGAGTCGTGGCGCTATCTTCCTGCCGAAAATGCTCAAAGACGAAGGGAAGAAAATCTCGGTTGATGCCTTTTCCCGTGTCTTTTACTTGAATTTGAGCCTGGGCCTCATCAGCCGATAGCTCAACCAAAATCTGCCCGCCGCTGGGGGTAAATTTGACCGCATTGCACACCAAATTCCAGACCACTTGTTGCAATCGGCCAGCATCGCCTAAGACCTGGAATTTAGGATTTAGGATTTGGGATTTGGGCATCTGAGGAGCATTCTGAGATGCTTGAGGGGCGGAGGTTTCTTTCGCATGATGCAATTCAGCATCTCGTAATTCACCCGCTAGATCAGCGTTTCGATCAGCATCTAGACCAGAATCTAACATTATAAATTGCAAATCGAGCGACTTGGCTTCGGCTGCCAGGCGGACGGTTTCCAGGGATGCCGAAATAACGCCGATGAGATCGACGGGCTGAATCGTCAGACTGAGCTTGCCGCGCAAAATGCGAGAGATATCTAACAAGTCATCAATCAACTGCACCTGGAGTTTGGCGTTGCGCTCAATGGTTTCAATGGCATAGCGAGTGCGGGCGGCGTCCAGGTTGCCGTCGCGCAGCAGCTTCGACCAGCCCAGGATGGGGTTGAGGGGCGATCGCAGCTCATGCGACAGCACCGCCAGAAACTCATCCTTAATGCGGTTTGCCGTCTCTGCCTGCTCCCGCGCCGCCTGCTCCTGCTCTAGCAGGTGCTGGCGCTGATGTTCAACTTGCTTTTGCACTTCGATATCGGTGGCCGTGCCAAACCATTTGATCACCTCGCCCTGCTCATTTTTCAGCGGAATCGCCTCATGCAGGTGCCAGCGATAGGCTCCGTCGGTGCGGCGCATGCGGCCCTCAGCCCGGTAGGGTCGGCCCGTTTGCTGGGCAGCCACCCACTGCTGGTTGAGGGTGGGTATGTCGTCAGGGTGAACAACCGCCTCCCAGCCTTCCGTTTTCACGTCTTCCAGGGTCAACCCAGTAAAATCTGACCAGCGCTGGTTGATATCGGTCAACTGGCCTTCGGCATTGGCAGCCCACACCAGTTGAGGAATCGTTTCTGCCAGATAGCGATAGCGCTCTTCGCTGTGCCGTAAGGCTGCCGCTGCCTGTTTGAGTTCATACTCATCGCGCTGGCGTTCGATCTCCCGCATCTCCAGCGTTTCTGCCATTTCGTCAAAGGCGCTGGCCAGTTGACCCAGTTCTCCCGGTTCGTCTACAAACTCGGTGCGAGCGCTGAGGTTGCCGCTGCGGATTTGCTGGGTCGTGCTGACCAGAGATTTGACCCGGCGGATCAAGAACAGATCACCTCCCACCCAGGCGGCGGCGATCGCCAGCGTAGCAACGGCGGCCAGACTGATCAGGTTTTGCAGCAGCAGGCGATTGGCATCGGCAAAGGCGATCGCCCTAGGGATGCCAATGATCACATGGATATTTTTGTTGACATTGTCGGTGCCCAGGGAGGTGAAGGCATAGAGGCGTTTCATCCCGTCTACGCCCACGGCCTCGATCGTGCCTTCGGGTCGAGACAACGCACGTTGAGTGACATCGGTTTGGCGGGCAGACACGCCGATCCAGTTGCGCGAGTCGGGATATCGCACCAAAATGGTGCCATTGCGATCGACCACGGTGACAACCGAGCCTGGGGGCAACTGCACCTCTGCGGCTAGCGCCTTCAACTGGTCGAGCGCTAGCGCCGCAAAGACGACGGCTTGCACCTGGCCGGTTTCGGTCAAAACGGGGTAGCTAAAATTAAGCGTGGGTCTACCTGTGACTCGCCCAATTTGGTAATCGCCCACGGCAAAACTGCGCGTGCTGCGGGCGAGGCGAAAATAGGAGCGATCGCTGACGGCCATCCGTTGCCGAGCAATGGGCGCGCTGCATCGCACGTTGCCGTTTGCATCGGCCACGCCAAGTGCCGCATAGGCAGTATAGTTGTCGAGCAATTGGTTCAAGAGGCGATCGCAGCTATCGCCATCATCGCTGCGAATTTCGGGCAGTTCTGCCAGGGTGGCAAGGAGTTGGCGGGTGGCTTCGGTCGCCTGCTTTTGGTTGGCGGCCGAAAATTTGGTAAAGCGCAGCAGATTTTCCTGCACCTGCTGTTCGGCATGGCGGCGCTGGATGGAGGCCGTATGCAGCACCATGCCCAGCGCTGGCACCACCGCCAGCAATACCAGCAGCACCAAACGGGCTTTGAGACTTAATAGTTGAGGATAGCGCCGATAGAGGGTCTTCAATTCAACGGCTCTCCTCAATACGCTGGATCAGGTCAAGAATCACGGTAATCAAGGTGTCTGGGTCGATGGGTTTGGCGAGATGCTGGTGAAATCCGGCGGCGATCGCCTGCTGGGCATCGCCTTCGGCAGCATAGGCCGTGAGGGCGATCGCGCCAATCGTCTGGTGGGGTCGCTGGTCTTTGATGCGGCGCACCAGCATATAGCCATCCATCTCTGGCATCCCCACATCGCTGATTAATAAATCCAGAGAAGACTCTGCGGCAATCGTCAGCGCCTCAGTGGCAGAAGCGGCAGATAAGACCGTTGCCCCCGCTTTTTGCAGCAGCCAGATGACCAATTCGCGAGTATCATCATCGTCGTCTACCACAAGCACCCGCAAACCCGCCAGCGCATCCGGTGCCCGATCGGGGACGATCGCCCGCGCAGTGGGTTCGGCATCCGCCTCTGTCTCAAACATGAGCGGCAGGCTGACGGTAAACGTAGACCCCAGCCCTTCGCCAGGACTAGCCACCTGCACCGTGCCGCCATGCAGCTCGGTGAGATAGCGGACGATCGCCAGCCCCAGCCCCAGCCCCCCAAAGCGGCGGGTCGTGGCGCTATCTTCCTGACGAAAGTACTCAAACACATAGGGCAAAAACTCAGGATTGATGCCCTTCCCATTATCTTCTACTTGAATCTGCACCAGCCGCCCAGCCTGAGACAGACGCACCGCAATCCGGCCGCCTTCGGGTGTAAATTTGACGGCATTGGTGAGCAGGTTCCAAATCACCTGCTGGAGGCGAGTCGCGTCGCCAAACACCATACTGGGAAAGGCTTCCAGATGCGTCTGAATCTGGATTTTTTTCACCTCGGCCGCCAGACGCACCGTTTCCAGCGCGGCGGTGATCGTCGTCTTCAGGTCTACGGGATTTTCATGCAGCACCAGCTTGCCCTGCAAAATCCGCGAGATATCCAGCAGGTCTTCGATCAACTGCGTCTGGAGTTTGGCATTGCGCTCGATGGTTTCCAGGGCGCGGTGGGCGGCTGCTCCGTCGAGCCTGCCGCTTTTCAGCAGTTGCGTCCAGCCCAGGATGGGGTTGAGGGGCGATCGCAGCTCATGCGACAGCACCGCCAAAAACTCGTCCTTAATCCGGTTGGCGGTTTCGGCCTGCTCGCGGGCCCACTGCTCACGGGACAGGAGCTGTTCGCGTTCGGCCTCGGCCCGCTTGCGATCGCTAATATCCACCGTGCTGCCGACCACGCGCAGCCACCGCCCCTCGGCGTCGCGGGTGACGATGCCCTGATCCTGCACATAGACATCGTGGCCGTCCTTATGGCGGACGCGGTATTCCGTGGTGTAGCGATCGCTGCCCTCCAGCATCGCTTGCGACTGCGCCAGCACGCCGGGCAAATCGTCGGGATGGATGAGCGATCGCCACCAGGCGCTCTCAAACGGAATTTCATTGAGCGAATAGCCCAAAATTCGGGTCAAGCCTTCAGTGCGAAACACCAAGTCTTTCTCCACATCCCAGTCATAAATCAGACAGTTGACCGCCGCCGCCGCCTGCTCAAACCGCTCATTCGACCGCTGGAGCTGGAGCGCACTCAGCCGCAAATCTGCCTCCACCTGCTTGCGATCGGTGATGTCGCCCACCACGCCCACCAGCCGCAGCGGCGTCAAGTCGGGAGCCAGCGTAAACTGGCCGTTAATTTCCACCCAGCGCCACCGCTGATTGTCGCGCCGACGAATTCGGCAAATGACATGAACGCTGTTCCCCGGCTGCATCCCAAAGCGCAATCGCTCCTCAAACAACGCGCGATCGTCGGGATGAATGACTTCTTCGACAAATTGGGTTTTGCTGAGGGTGCCGTCGGCTTCGGTATGTCCCAGAATGTCATACATGCGCTGGTTTTCCCAGATCGCCTGGTCGGTTTGGGCATCCCATTCAAATACGCCCAGGCGGGCCGCCGCCGTGGCCAGCCCCAGTCGCTGTTCTCGCTCCTGCGAAATTAGCTCCGTCTGTTTGCGATCGGTAATGTCGATGAACACGCCGCTGGCCCGCTGGGGACAGCCCTGTGCATCATAGAAAATTTGCCCGCGACAGCTCAGCCAGCGAATGCCGTCCATCGGATGACAGATCCGGAATTCGAGGTTGAGGTGGGTTTGCCTCTGTCGCAAGGACTCCCACAGGGAGCGCTCGGTCGCGGCCCGGTCGGCCTCGATCACCGTCGATAGCCAGACTTGATAGGACGGAGGCGTAGCCCGATCCATGCCATACAGCGTGTAGTTTTCCTCCGTCCAAAACACGCGATTGGTAGGAATCTCCCAGTCCCATGCGCCAATCTTGGCCGCCAGTTGCGCCACGCGCAGGCGCTCCTCGCTTTCGCGCAGGGCGCTTTCCACCTGCTTTAGATTGCTCACGTCGTTTACCAGCGCCACAAAGCCCTGCACCTGGCCCTGGCTGTCGAGCTGGGGCACGTAGATGGCATAAATATCGCGGACTCCGCAATGTTTATAGGAAATTTTGCTTTCAAACATCACCTGCTCACCCGCCAGCACCCGCTCCACATAGGGGCGAATCGCCTCATAGGCCGGCTCACCCAGCACTTCCCAGAGGGTTTTGCCATAGATCTCGCTGGCGGGACGGCCAAACCATTCCTCATATCTCTGGTTGTTGAACCGGTATCGCTGGTCGGTGTCAATGAACGAGATGAGCACGGGCACCGTATTGGTAATCAGCCGCAGGTCTGCCTCTCGCTGGCGCATGGTGGCTTCTGTCTGCTGGCGCTCCTGTTCAATCCGCTTGCGCTCGGTGATGTCTACACAGGAGCCGATATATCCCAAAAACTCGCCTGCTGGGCCAAAGCGCGGCACGCCCGTATCCAGCAGCCAGCGATATTCGCCATCGTGGCGCTGGAGTCGATATTCAATGACAAATTTCTCACGGGCATGGCAGGCCGCCTGATAGGTGTCCAGACAATGGGGGCGATCGTCGGGGTGGATTCTGCCAGTCCAGCCGTGGCCCAGTTCTTGCTGTAAGCTGCGGCCGGTGAAGTCGAGCCAGGGCTGGTTGAAATAGTTGCACTGCATGTCCACGCCCGACATCCAAATCAGCACGGGAGCCGTGTCTGCCATGCTGCGAAACTGGCTGGCGGCTAGCTGTTCGATGGTGGTTTGCTCAGGCCCGGAGGGCGTCGGCCGCGAGAGCCGGCGGCGGCGCGGGGATTTTGGTCGGTTGGGTCGGTTGGCGGGGGGCTTGGGCACGGCGGCACACTGGCCCCAGACGCCATCCACCGTGCGCCCGTCGGCTGCCAAGAGGGGGGCAAAGGTATATTGCACATAGACCGTTTCGGCGGAGAGGGGCTGCTCTAGCCGCAGCAGCACAGCATCGGACTCGGCGGCCTGACCAGTAGCGAATACCTGCCTGACGAGGGGTTCGATCGGGTGCCAGAATGGGCTGCTGTCCTGGGGCGATCGCCCCAGGGCCAGAGAATCGGCCGCTCCGACAAATGACAGGTAGGGCGTGTTGTAGAACTGAATGAAGTCTGGGCCCCAAAACAGCAGCATGGGCAGGTGCGAGCTGAGGCACAGCCTGACCGCCACACGCAAATGATCGGGCCAAAAAGCCGGACGCCCGACGGGGGTTTGCTCCCAGTCGAGACAGCGCATCTGGCGGGCAGCCTCGCTGTCGCCCGGAAAGAATGGCGCTAGCTCAGCCTGGCGGTCGGCATCAAACTCAGTCATGGCGCTTCACCTCCTGCCCGCTCAGCTCGGCCACGATCGCCACAAAGTCGGCCGGGTCTACGGGCTTAGAAACATGCCTCTGAAAGCCAGCGGCGATCGCCTGCTGCTGGTTCATTTCCCCGGCATAGGCGGTGAGGGCGATCGCGGGCAGATTGCCCCCCTGATCTGCCGGCCGCGCCCGAATTTGCCGAATCAGCCGATAGCCGTCCATCTCTGGCATCCCAATATCGCTCACCAGCACATCAAACGCCGACTGCTCTAGCGCCTGCATCGCCTGCATCGCCGACATGGCCGTCACCACCTGCGCCCCCGCCTGCTCCAGGGTATAGGCGATCAG
>RFIF01000618.1 GCA_003695655.1 Cyanobacteria bacterium J069 | reverse complement strand
TCGGGTAACCTGATTCATAGGGTTTCATCGTTAGAATGTGGTAATTCTTATGAAACCCTTTCCTGCTCTTCCTTTGCAAGCTTTTGTCCCGTACTTAGGATTTTGACATAAATCGTAAGTATGAATAGCCTGGTTGCATCACCTTGACTGATGCGTTTTTGGAACAGCCAGACGCCTGAAATCCTACTTTTCAGTTGCAATGATATGCAAATCGATGTGCTGCTGGTGAATGAGCTTCATCAGCTTTTGAGTAAACGCACCTTTAATCAATCGCTTCCAGGCAGACTGCTGGCTTTCCCCAATCACGATTTGGGTAATGTGATATTCAGCCGCCACTTGGGCGATCGCCTGGGACACGTTCTGCTGGCTCACCCGCAGGAAAGTTCCCTCAAACTCCCGACAAAGATTTTCACAAGTTTCAATATGCAAGGATTCATCTTTGGTCAAGAAGCGATCGGGATCAGCCACAAAGACAACGTATAGGGGTGCATTCATATAATTAGCGAGTCGGGCACCCCGCCGCACCAGTTGCACCGAGTTAGGGTAGGTGGAAATGCAAACTAAAACGCGCTCCTGGATGTTGCAATACTGCCCGTTTAAACCATTGACGCTGGCTTCTTCTTCAACGGTGTCTGCCACCTCTCGCAGTGCCAGCTCGCGCAGGGCAATCAAGTTACGCCGCTGAAAGAAGTTGGCAAGAGATTGGTGAATCTTGTCGGGTTTGTAGATTTTGCCTGCCAGGAGACGTTCCTCCAGCGTTTCTGGCGTAACGTCGATCAGCATGACCGCATCGGCTTCGTCCAGCAGGCGATCGGGAATGCGCTCTCGCACCACGATGCCCGTAATCCTCGCCACCAGGTCATTGATTTTGTTGAGCTTGGCTGAGGCAGATTGTCTGCATCCTGTTCGGAAAGCCACTGCCGCGCCTGAGCGCAAAACTCAGGGCTGAGGGCCGTACTGTCGGTCCGCATGTAGGTAATCAGCCCCGCTTCATAGAGCGACTGGGCCACCTGCATCGTATGCTCTGGGCTAAAGCGCAGCCGCGAACCGGCCGTCTGTTGCAGCGTGGAGGTGATGAAGGGCGGCGGCGGCTGGCGCTGGGCGGTTTTTCCCTCGATGCGGGCGACGGCGTGGGGCTGCTGCTGGGCGATCGCCACTAGCCGCTCTGCCTCTTCTAAGCTGGTAACCCGCGTGGATTCGGGTGCAGGGCGATCGCCTGGATGGGTGGCATCATCGGGCGGCGAGTCTTCGGCCTCGGCGGCGATCGCCGGGCCCCGATAGTAGGCGCGCAACCCTTCGGCGTAGTCCACAAACACGCTCCAATAATCCTGCGGCACAAACGCCTGGATCTCGCGTTCGCGCTTACAGAGAATGTGGAGCGCCGCACTTTGCACGCGCCCCATGCTCTTGGCCCCGTTCTGCAACTTCCACAGCAGCGGCGACCCTTTGTAGCCCACCAGCTTATCCAGCACCGTGCGACACAGCCCAGAATGCACCAGGTTCAGGTCAAGGCTGCGCGGCTGGGCGATCGCCGCCTGCACCGCACTGGGCGTAATCTCGGTGTAAACCACGCGCTGGGGATTTTTGAGGTTGAGTGCCTGCTGGAGATGCCAGGCGATCGTCTCGCCTTCGCGGTCGGGGTCGGTGGCCAACACCACGGTTTTCACCTGCCGCACGGCTGCTTTGAGAGTTTGAATGGTTTCTGCACCCCGCGACCCGCGCGCCATGAAGCGACAGCGCACCGAGTTCTCTTCCATTCTCGCTAATCCGCTTCAAGTCCCCCAACCGTCAGATGTGCCCAACTCCAGGAGTCCACACCTTAAAGTGGGACACACAGAAGGGTATAGAACAGCATTCACAGTTATGGTACACATGAACTAATTTAGAGCCTTTGTTTTATCCTGACAAGACTACAGGTGCTACACCTGTAGTCTCAAAAGCCTCTAGCACATCTCTTTAGTAGGTATTTCTCCTAAACTTCTTTGTCTTTTTCGATAGGGGAGAGGCTTGATAGATTGAACGATCGCCTTTTTCCAGCCATGATCAAGATAGAGTTGCTGAATGGAAACTATGCGAACTGACAAGTCAGCGCTTGCGCGATCGCCCTTTCCTGGAATGAATCCCTACCTGGAGAATCCTGAGCTGTGGTCGGAAGTCCATAGCCGACTGATTGTGGCGATCGCTGACGAAATTGCCCTACCGCTGCGCCCCAATTACTACGTTGCGGTAGAAAAACGCACCTACATGACGGAACCCGATGATAGTGTTTTGGTCGGGATTCCAGATGTCTCGGTCTTCTCCAGGTCAGCAGCCAGCCGTCAAGGGGATGAAGCTCAAGCTGCAACGGCTGTGTTGCCTTCTGCCTCTGAGCCGCTGACGGTCACGGTTCCGCTGATGGAGGAGGTGCAAGAGCGATATTTAGAGATCCGGGAAGTGAAGACTGGTGCGGTGATTACGTCGCTTGAGGTGCTGTCTCCCAAGAACAAACGGGCTGGGGAAGGGCGGGATGCCTATTTGCGGAAGCGTCAGCAGGTTTTAGCCAGTTTGACTCATTTGGTAGAAATTGACTTGTTGCGAGCCGGAAAACCAATGCCCATTCAGGGAATTTCGCCAAATGCAGACTATCGGATTTTGGCTAGTCGAGGCGATCGCCGTCCGACTGCTCAGCTTTATGCATTTAGCCTGCGCGATCCGATTCCTGTTTTTCCGTTGCCTTTAAAGGTTGGAGATGCAGAACCGCTGGTCAACCTGAATGAGATCTTGAATGGTGTCTATGAGCGGGCAGGGTTTGATCTGCGAATTGACTATACACAACCCCTGCAACCACCGCTCACGGCGGAGGGAATGGCTTGGGTTGACGGGCTATTGCAGGAAGCTGGGGTACGGTCATAGAAATTTGTGTGCAAATTCTGTGATTTGTCTGCACCGCTGCTGGTCTACATGAATAATGGGGTGGATGTGCTCTTGCTTCCCCCTTGCTCATGACAACTCCCAAACGCAAGCCCGTTTTCATCGAGAAGATCATGCCCGTCACGCTGCTGAATGAGCAGGTGTATTACGAGCATGGCGGCAACCCGTTTAAGGGCTTGCATCGGGCGCACCTAGCGGTTGGGGGAGTAGAGATAGAGGGTTAAGGGGTGTTCTGCAAACAAGGGATCAAAACGCCCATTGACCCAAGCCAGACGCAAGTGCAACAGGTGATTAAACCCTGTTTCACTCCACCGCATTCCAGTTCCCTTAAAACATTGCTCAATCAGCCACTTGCAGGCACTTTCCACCCTGCCTGAACCGATGGGAAACCCTTGTTTCTTGAACTGTCGATATTGCAGGTGGG
>RFIF01000617.1 GCA_003695655.1 Cyanobacteria bacterium J069 | reverse complement strand
TCGGGTAACCTGATTCATAGGGTTTCATCGTTAGAATGTGGTAATTCTTATGAAACCCTTTCCTGCTCTTCCTTTGCAAGCTTTTGTCCCGTACTTAGGCTATCGTTACAAAGATGTTCAAGTTACGAATGTCCCCTCGATCCCTGTGCGGGGAATAGATGCTTTTGCCAGCTCAGGTATGGCATCTACGATGGCTAGTTTAGGACAGTTTGATATTATCCACTTTCATGCGTTGGGGCCTGCCATTTTTAGCTGGGTGCCGCGACTACTGGCTAGAAAAATAAAGGTCGTTGTAACTTGTCATGGACTGGACTGGCAGCGCTCTAAATGGGGTAAATTTTCTACTCTTCTGTTGAAATGGGGAGAGCAGGCTGCTGTCAATTTTTCTCATGAAATAGCGGTCGTTTCTGAGGAGCTTCAGCACTATTTTTGGGACAAGCATAAGCGCCCCACTAGCTACATTGCAAATGCTCCTGCTAGCTATCCATTTTCAGATCCAGACTTTACGTTTGGTCGGTCTCAGGGATTGACCCAAGGTCAATACATTGTCTTTCTAGGGCGACTCGTTCCAGAAAAGCGCCCAGATTTGTTAGTTAAAGCTTTCCAGAATCTCCAAACTCCTGATTGGAAGCTAGTCTTAATCGGCGGTGGCAGTGACACGGCGGAGTATACGGAATATCTCCGCAAACTAACTGCCTCTGACCCCAATATCATCTTGAGTGGTGAACTTTTGGGGAATCGTTTGGCCGAGATTGTGCGGGGGGCCGGTTTGTTTGTCTTGCCTTCTGAATTAGAGGGTCAACCCCTGGCGCTTTTGGAGGCTATGCAAGAAGGTGTACCCGTCCTAGCCAGCGACATTTCCGTCCATCGCCGGATTCTAGGCAATGAACGGGGGCTTTTATTTAAAGAAGGAAGCGTTGAGGATTGTTCTGCTGCTTTAGCTTGGGCTATTCAGAATCCAGAATCGATGACGCGTAGTGCGGAATTAGCAAAGGAGTATATCCAAGTTCACCACAACTGGGATTATATTGCTGAAGACTGGATAGAGACCTATCGAAAACTGTTGGGATTATCGGCACCCGTCAAGACTCCAGCACTGTCGGGACTTTCATAAGACCTTGAACAGACAAACCTGGTTTTCTCCTCAGACTCGGTTTTCTCTAGTGTCGTATAGACAAGTAGGTGTTATCGATACAAGTAATAAACTAGGACTGATTAAAAGTGTTCTCAACCTCGAAAAGCTGGTTTTTGTAGGGAAAATCTCGAGGAAATTTTGTTCCTAAGTTTGTGCTTCCAAATATGTCGGAAAGTGGTACTACCTACACGGGTAGAGTGCGATCGCCATTCCCTATCTCCGACGCTCGCGCTAAATGAATCAAGGGGAAAGTTTACCCTGGTTTAACAGCTTTTTGATGGCTGTACGATATTTGGGCTAACAAAACCTAGTAGAGATGTTTCGATCTTCAAAAGCCTCTTCGCTTTACTAGCATTAGCTTTACTTTTTCCAGCCCAGAAGCGATCTCATTCTAATATTGACGTTCTCGCATGAAATAGATTATAAAAGGAGCAGTCAAGGTCAATATTTACTGATAAAAATCATCCATCGAGAATGCATCAATGAACCAGTGAGGGGAGACGGTAAGGGGAGACGGTAAGGCAACTAGTAAGGGGAACCGGTAAGGGGGTAAAAAGTCAGAGAGGTTTCTAGCAAGTGGCACGATAGATCTATATCTGCTTACCGTATCGCAGCTAAGATACAGCAACCAAGCTATTGGGATATCTATACGCCCATAGCTACATGCAAGAAGCTATGTGACAGCAGGCTTATCAAGATTTGAAAAAGACTTTTGGTATCGTTAATTTGAATCACTTATAGGTGTATTTTATAAACTGGACTATCTGTCTTAGAGGTTCTCATGGCTCAGAAAAACTTCTAGAACTGTTGTCCTCTAAGCATCGACTGAATTTCGTACCTCTAACCAGTTAGCCCAGACCTGAATGGATAATCATTTATCGCTTTTACCGTCTGTGTTGAAACGTCGAGCCTTACCAGCAGCGGCAACTTTGCTGTCTGCTATGGCGGTTGGCTTAGCTCACGGATTGTTGACCGAGCCGACTTACAAAGCTTCAACCCGGCTCGTAATTGACAATCAGACGGTCAGTGTCTCTGAGCTGGGGCAGGCGATCACCGATGTGCAGCGCAGCATCCCGTCAGGTGCAAACCTATTAGCGACTCAGTCAGAACTCATTAAGTCTGAACGAGTGCTACAGCGAGCCATAAACCAGCTGGAAGATGACCTGGGCAGCCGCATCGAAGGGCTAACGGTTGATGAACTGAGGAAAAACCTGACGGTCAATGTCCTGCCTGCTACCAATATTCTGGAACTAACCTATTCTCACCCTGATCCTGAGATCGTTGCGATCGCCCTTAACCGAGTTGCTGAAGCAGTGGTTGCTGAAGGCATTGACTCAGTCCGCTCGGAGGCGATCGCCCTGCGCGAATTTTTGGAATCTAAGGTGCCGGAGCAAGAAATCAAACTGCGCGTAGCTGAAGAGGCCGAAAGCCAGTATCGACAGGAAACCGGCATCGTCGCGATTGATGTCCAAACTGAAAACTTAGTACAAAGTCTGGCTCAGTTGAAAAATCAAGAGCGCGACCTGCTAACACAGTTTCAAGAAGTAGAAGTCCGAAGCCGGCTGTTACAGGATGTGACTGGGGTAGATAACTTAAGGCAGGCTTATCGCGCCGTTCGAGTGGGTCAAAACGAAGATCTCAATCGGCTGGAAGCCCAGCTCCTGAGTTTGGAGTCTGCGGTGATCGAAACCCAATCGCGTCTGGGGCCCCAGAACCCAGAGCTGCTGGCGCTTTTAGAGCAGCGAGACGCAACCCGCGTGCTCTATCAACAAGAGTTGGCAAAAATTTTGCCCCCAGGCTCGGCCGGAGCAGTCGGCCGCGAATCCTCTGAAACAATCAGCCAAAACCTGGTTTCAGAATTTATCTTACGAAGCTTTGAACGGAGTGCCCTCCGGGAAAAACTGGGCACCGTTAGAGCTGAGCGTCTCCAAATGGAGAATAGCCTGGCTGATATTCCTAAGTTTCAGCAGCCTTTGGCTTCCTTAGTGCGGGAACGCGAAGAAGCCGCAAATACCCTCTCGTTATTACGCAACAAGCTAGAAGAAGCCCGCATTGCCGAGGCGCAGATTGTCAACAACATCCGTTTGATCGATACTGCTGTTGCTCCGGATTCTCCCAGTTCTTCGCCCCTGGTCAGCCTCGTTCTGGCCACAGCCGCCGGGCTGTTTTCGGCGGTTGGCGTGATTGTCCTTCTAGAGGCGCTCGATGACAGACTGCATGACGCTGCTGAGATAGAAGCCACGATCGACCTGCCGGTGCTGGGAGTCTTGCCGAAAGGGCTACCTCAAAACCCGGATATCCATACGGTGAAGCACTTTTTGGAGCAGATCTATTGGACCGAACCCTACCGGCGGCTGGTGAAAGCCCTGGAATTTAGCAGTCAGGGCAAACTGGGCACCAAGTCCAACATCTTTGTGATCAGCGGCCTGACAGAACGGGAAGGACAGTCATTAACCACGACAAACTTGGCCGCAGTCGCCTCTCAGATGTCTCGGCAGTCTTTGGTTGTCGATGCAAACTGGCAGCGTCCCCTCCAGCATTTGTTCTTGAATGTCCGCCCTCGGCCTGGCTTATGCGATGTTCTGCAAGAGCCAGGCTACTCAGAACTGAGTGAAGTCCAGTCGAGTGCGATCGCCCACTTGGATGTCCTCCCGTTTGGAACCAGTGGCGATTACGCAGTTAAAAGCAACCTTGCCGAAACTCCCGAAATTCACACGCTGCTTTTGGCTGCTTCTAAGCGATACGACTTTGTTGCTGTCACTGCTCCACCCATTGCCACCTGTGCCGACGCCGCCACACTCAGCAACTACGGAACTGGCCTGATCTTGGTCGTGCAAGCCAATGCGACATCGCGATCGCTGCTCAAGCGCACAATTGCAGATCTTAAAAAGAGTGGGACGACCATTCTAGGGCTGGTTGTTGCTCAAACCCCTGATCCAACCGAGAGTAGCTCTCTGCCTTTGGAAACTCCCCACCGGATACACAATCCGCTGGTCTTATCCACCCAAACCCAACATATTGTGGACTCGGAAAAATGATGAGCGATTTCTCGATCGAACGATTTCCACAAACCGCTTATCCTACGAAACGCCTATGAAAACTAGCCGATCTTTAAGCTTATTGTGGCTGATGGCTATAGGCGTTAGCTTTTACGGCGCGCCCGTTAGAGCCGAGTTAAACCCAACGCTTCCACCGGGAGAACAGTTCTCCCCCACCCCTGAAGCGTCCGCCTCTGCCAGCAGCCTGCCCCTCAAGCCTGGCGATCTGGTGCGCATTACTGTAGCCGGATTTCCAGAACTTTCAAACGAGCAGGCTGTCACTCCAAATGGCTTCATCCAGTTGCCCATGGCAGGAAACATCAGCATCGTGGGTCTCTCTCCCGAATCCGCAAGTCAGCGGGTCGCCACGAGCCTGCTGCCCTATGTGCGGCGTCCTCAAGTCAGCCTGATTTTAGTTAACCCCAGTCCCTTGCGTGTTAGCGTCACGGGCGAAGTGCTCTCCCCCGGGCCGCGTGTGCTCTCCCTGACGGATTCAGGCAATAACAATCGAGTTAGATCTGGAGTCAGGCTCAGCGACATCCTGGTGGCGGCTGGCGGCATCACACCAGAAGCAGATTTGAGCAACATTACGATCCGCCGTCAAATTCCAGGCGTTCTCACTTCCCAAAGGACGCAGCCGAATCAGGTCTTCAACGTCAACCTCTGGGAAGTTATTCAAACTGGGAATTTATCAGCAGACCCCATCATTTATGACCAGGATGAGATTGTAGTGCCCACGGCTACGGCGAGTAGCGTAGACCAGCAAACCTTGCTTTCGTCAACGTTGGCCCCAACGCGAGTGGTGGTTAACGTCGCGGGTGAGGTGCGCCGGCCTGGCCCTGTAGAAATTGCGCCCACCGCAGATGTCAATGCGGCGATCGCCGCCGCGGGCGGTCCTACTCCAAACGCCAACACAAGAGCCGTCGTCTTAGCGCGCAGAGGAGAGAGCGGACAGCTAGTTCAACAAGAGTTCAGGTTTGGGCAAGAAACGACCACCATCCAGAATGGGGACTTAATTTATGTCAAAAAGTCGGCAGGTAGCGATATTTTAGACTTTCTCGGAGCTATTTCTAGCCCGCTTCGGCTTCTACTAGACGCCGCACTTTTTAGCGATTTTTAAAACTCTTTCATCAACCAAGGAACTTGAGGACATTTTGGTTTTGATATGCATCTACCAGGAACTGTCCGTCCCTTACTAACCCGATTTTCTAGGCTTCTAAGTTTGATCGGCATCCCTTTGGGACTGGTCGGAGGGTTCTTAGCCGTCGTCAATCCTCTATATTTTGCTGTAGCTTTTGTGGCGATCGCAGTAACAGTTTGCTTTTTTACCAACTTTGAAATAACTGTTATCACCATGCTGGTTTTCCGGAGTACGCTCGATATTTTTTCGGGATTGCCAGCAGCTTTTGCACTTGGGCTAGACGTGCTAATACTAGCCCACATCACAATCTTATTTCTAACAAAACAAAAAATTCATATTGACAAATTCTGGCTCATTTTTGCGGGCTGGATACTAGCCCAGGGGCTGTGGCCAGTCCTGACCGCTGTAGGAGGGTTGGGCTTAGGGCGCGAATACCTAGGCGAAAGTATCCGTGAGTGGATTCGGATATTCTCTTGGGTTCTAGTTTATTTAGCTATTAATCAGTTCAAAGGACGAATACATCCAGAGCGGGTGATTACAGGACTGTTTTTAGCCTTAATCCTTCCACTTTTTGTAGCAACTTTACAGCTAGTTTTCCCAGCTCATGCCCTCCCAACATTTCTCCAGGCTGCATCAGATTCAGTATTCGAGTCTGGTTCCCGCATTAATAGCACGCTGGGGCACCCTAACACTTTCGTCTCCTTCTTAATATTGTTTATTGGGCTAACCTACTGGAAGATCCGTCAGGGAAAAAACTCACTGGCTTGGGGTGCACTTCTGCTCATTGAGGTGTTTTTTCTGGTCAGCACGAAGGCGCTGGTTGGATTTCCCATGCTGTTTGTGCTTTTCTTCATTATGATTATTCCTCAATTTAGACTTAGAAATCTGCTGGGGGCAGTATTTGTATTTGTCTTGCTAATTGCCTTATTTGCTAGCACCGAGTTTGGGCGAGAAAGATTCGCCACAGTGCTGGATACGCCACTTCTGAACCCCAACCTGACCGTCAATCGAGCCATCTTGCTGTCATGGTTCGACACAAATAGCTTCAACTGGCGTCTAGCCCAATGGACGTTTCTAATTGAAGAGTGGAAACAAGCACCTCTGCTGGGCTATGGGCTGGGACTGGCTTCCTACCTTGGCCCCATCAGGGCTTATGCCCATAACGATTATGTTCGAGTCTTAGTTGAAGGCGGCGTTATTGGCATTCTTCTTTTTCTAATCTTTCATACGTTGCAGTTTATTCATCTTGGGAGGCTTTATTTTTCCAGTTTGGATGCCTCTAAAAAACAGTTTTGCCTCTGTCTGATTGCTATTTTTTGTTCTTTTTTAGTGGGGATGATCACAGAGAATATTTGGACTCATACCGCCTTTTTCTTTTACTGGTGGACTCTATTTTCTATGGCGAACTGGGATTGGTCTGAGACTGATCCAAACGCTAGTCATTCAGTTTGAATCGACAGTCTCTAAAGTATTCCAATTTGTGTCCTATCAATGATGTCCCATGCCTGACAACGAAGACCTAAAGTCCCGAGTCCTCAGAGGGGGCATTTCGCTAACAATCAGCCAATTTGTGGTTGCAGCGCTCTCTTTATCTAGCGTTTTGGTTGCTGCTCGTATTCTGGGCCCATCAAATTACGGTATTGTGACTGTCTCGTTTGGAATTTTTTATTTCTTGATCTTTATTTTGAAACTAGGAATGCATGTTTACCTAGTTCAAAAACCAGATTTAGAAGAAAGCGAAACGTCGCAGATCCAGGCGTTTTATGCAAATTCGGGATTCTTTATTTGTCTGTTCCTGTGGGCGATCGCCCCTGCGGCTGGCTGGTGGACAAAACAACCAGAAGTGACAGATGCTTTCCGCTGGCTGATACCAGCCGTTTGGATCAACATGGTCAGCAGCGCTTCTATCAGCATGTTGGAACGGGATGTCCGCTTTGTTGAAATCGGCTTTATTGAGGCATTCTCTCAGTCTGCTAATTATCTGCTCTCGATCCTTCTAGTGCTCTCCGGATGGGGGTACATGTCTTTGATCATCGGCACCGTGGTTCGCTATGTCGTCCTAGGACTAGTAGCCTACTTTCTTCATCCAGTCCCCTGGTCTTGGCGCTGGCGTTGGAAAGTTGTGGAACCAGCTCTCCGATATGGCGCTACTTATTCCGTTTCGGATATTCTAATCAGCTTAAAAAACCTGAGAGTTTCTCTGCTGGTGAGCCGTTTGGTCAGCGTTGAGGCGGCAGGCGTGGTTGGAATTGCCATTCGGCTTGTAGAACAGCTTTCTATGCTCAGGCTGATCTTGCTGCGGATGTCGGTTAGCGTGATGGCCAAGATTCGGGATGAGCCAGAAAAAGTTCGGCGAGTGATTAGCAAAGGGATGGCTTATCAAGCCTTGCTAAATGGAGCAATCTGCGCTCTGTTTTCTGTAGTTTCTACCTGGATTATTCCACTTGTGTTTGATGAGCGCTGGTTAGCAAGTGCCAGCATTTTTCCGTTTATTGCGACAGGAGCGCTGGCGATCGCCATTTTTGATTTACACTCCTCTACGTTGTTTGCTGTAGGGCATAACCGAGAGGTCGCAGTGTTCAACTTTATCTATGTAGGAGTGCTGTGGATTTTGTCATCAATGCTCACATCTCAACTGGGAATTTGGGGATACGGTTTATCTGAAGTATTAGCCCTGCCAATCTTCTGGATGCTGCATCGTTCAGTTGCGAAAATATACGGCTCACCCAACTATTGGAACACGCTATGGATATTTCTGGCGACGGTTGTTCCCCTCTTTAGCGGAATTTTCCTGTCACCTCCTGTCGGGGCAGGAGTGTTTGTTTTAAGCTACGGTCTGTTGTTTTATCTGTGCCGAAATGTCAGAAGCCAGCTCCTAGAATTGCTGGCTTTCAAACGATTTGCATGACTTGATCTGATTCATGACCATTCTTGAGGTTCTAAAATGCCCAAGGTATCTGTCATTATTCCGGCTTATAACGCCCTGCGCTACCTGCCAGAAACGATAGACTCTCTGTTAGGACAAACGTTTAGAGATTTTGAAGTCATCATTATTAACGATGGCAGCACAGACGATATAGAAGGCTGGTTTCAGAGCGTCAAAGATCCCCGTTTAAAGCTGATTTCACAAGTCAATCAAGGACAGAGCAAGGCACGTAATGTAGGGTTGGAGAATGCCCAGGGAGAGCTGATTGCTTTTCTGGACGCTGATGATCTGTGGGAACCATCTAAGCTGGAAAAGCAGATTTCGCTTTTGATGGCTAATCCACAGGCCGGCGTAGTTTATACCTGGGTTGCAGGTATTGATTCTGAAGGCATTTTGCGGGGTCGTATTATTAAAAACGATGCGGAGGGTAATGTTTGGAAGGATCTAACTCAGCACAATATCCTTGAGTGTGGTAGCACACCGCTGATCAGACGAACCTGTTTTGAACAAGTAGGCGGTTTTGATGAACGCCTTCCTCCCTGTGAAGATCTAGATTTATGGCTGCGAATAGCCTGTCACTATGATTTTTTAGTTGTCAAAGAGCCATTAGTCTATTATCGGCAACATGCCAGCAGTTCGGGGAAAAACTGGCAAATCGCCGAGAAAAACTACATGATTGCTCTGGAAAAAGCGTTTGATAATCCGCCACCCGCCATTTCTCTTGATGAGCTAGAACTGCTCAAATCTAAAGCTTTTGCCATGGCTTATCTACGTTTTTTGGCATGGAGTGCGCTGCAAAGCGGAGCTAAAGACTACAAAACTGCTATAGCCTTTCGTCAAAAAGCGCAGCAATATTATCCCAAAATCATTTTTGAAAAAGATTATCTCCGGCTATCGATCGCCATCTGGGTTATTAAATATCTAAAGCCGCATAACTACGATCGGTTCATCTCTTTAATGTATTCTCTGCGTCGTCGCTTAATCAATTAAGTCTTCTGATGTCGGTTGATGCCAGGACAGGCTGAGCCTCTTTGTCATGACATACCTCCACTCAGTTAAACAAAGCTAGGTCGAGGACGGTCTTCGTCTTCGGGTTAAATCAAACAGTACCCTGGTAAAAATCTACTGATGCGACACGTTAGTTCGCTATCTTTCCTCAAATATTTCTGTTGTGGTCTGCTGCTAATCAGACCAGCTTTGGCTCAGCCTTCTTTATCATGGGTGCCGCTTAATGAACCGGGGACTGGAGGGCGGATCGACAGCATCACAGTTAATCCTCACAACTCTAACCATGTCTTAGTTGGCGGAGATATTCTTGGCGCGCGCGTCTCTACCGATCAAGGCGGCAACTGGGCGATTACTTCGGGCTGGCTAAATTATGAAATCTCCGACTTTACTTGGCACCCTAGAGATTCAAGCACAGTCTGGGCCGGATCACTGAGCGGCCCACACCTGAGCACAGATGGTGGCAAAACTTGGATCGTAAAACGGGCCGGATTTCCGCCCATTGACTCCGGAAAGTACACTGCGCCAGTTGAAAAGGTTTTGTTTGATCCAGACAGCGATCGCCTGCTGGCTTTTGGAGGCGATCATCGGCAACTCAGGCCCGATCAGGATGTGTTGAACTATGGAGCCGTCTGGGTCAGTCAGGATGGAGGAAACCGCTGGAGCTTACTGTCGCGGATCGTAGACGGCGGCAACATTATGGCGGCTAGCTATGCTGGAGCGTCGGATACCGAACTCTACGCCGCTGTTTGGGGACACGGGGTTTTTTACAGCCGGGATGATGGAGCCACCTGGAGCAAACGCAACACAGGACTCTCGGTTAATCAAGAAGGTCAAATCTTAGCCGCTTCGCTGGCTGTTCATCCCCAAGACTCAAAAATTGCGTGGGTGACCGTAGACAAAGCTGGCATTTATAAGACTGTAGATGGGGGCGCTAATTGGCGACTGTTAAGTCGTGGAGTTCCTACGCAGGAGGCTTCATTTTGGTCTATCACGATTAGCAAAGACGGTCAGATATTGTATGCCGGAAATCGAAACTATGAACATCGTCCGGGTGTTTATAAAAGTATCGATGGTGGCAATAGCTGGAGCAATAAATTCTTTAGTACTAATCAAATTGACGTGCGCCAGAAGCCCTATCCAGGTGGTATTAATCCCTGGTGGGTTGCTGTAGATCCAACTTATTCCGGCACTGTCTATGCGGGCACAGACAATGCGGTTTATCGCAGCGTCGATGGGGGACAAGTGTGGAGCGTGCTAACCGCTGAGCGCACGCCACAGGGATGGCGAGGGAATGGGTTTAGCGGACTCGTCTCTCGAAACATTGCGTGGAATCCCGAAAACCCAAACCATGTGATTGTACAGGGAATGGATGAAGCGAGAGCGATTCAATCTTGGGACGGTGGGCGTCACTGGCGGATAGATAATCCAGGATTGCCTCCTTATAGTGGTGGTCATGATGTGGCGTTTGCCTCTGGCTGGATCTTTGCCGTGTTTGGGCAGGATGGCGACACCGAAGAACTGGTAGCGCGGAGTCATGACTCAGGTCGCACTTGGACATTGCTGCGCCCGCCCGTCAGCCCATCCGAGGCAACCCAAGTCCATGTTGATCCGAGAAACCCTAACCGGCTGTGGATTGTCGTAAACCGTCAACTTTGGTATTCCGACAATGCCACAAGGAAAATGTCTCCCCGATGGACACGCTTAACAGTTGGCTCGGAGGACAATGCCGTAGGGGATATTGAAGCGATTCCAGGTCAGGGTGAAGCGTTTTATATCGCAACCGACAATGGCATCTATCACACTACTGATGGGCAGACTTTTAGATCGATCGGTGGCCCCAAGAGTGCCGAGAATGTTGAGATGGCGATCGCCCCTTCAAAATCGGACATCCTTTATGCCGTCCGCGACAAGTCTTATTGGGAGGACTATGGCGTCTGGCGCTATGACGCTTCGGCAGATCACTGGACTAGAGTGTGGGGCGATCGCAACGTAACGTCATGGATCGGAGATATCGCAATCCATCCTACAAATTCTGACGTATTAGCAATCATAACCAATGATTTTCCTTACCATGATCAAACCTTCGCAACTGGTGTCTGGCTCAGTCAAGACGGTGGGCAGACCTGGCAACCACAAAACCAAGGGCTACCGATGTTGCGGGGAGACGTTATTGCATTTCATCCCAACGGGCACAGTCTTGTAGTTGGTTTAGGGGGAGCAGGCTTTTATACAGCCAATTTTTACCAAAGGCAAAGATCATCAGAAGGCCTATTAGGAGTCTTTACAGCTTTCTTGATCTGGTTTTGGAATCCAAGGAGGCATGGCTTATATCCAAGAACGATATGACCACTCCCTGAAGAAGAAAACGGCGAATGACTAGAGCCTGTCAAATCTTAACTTGACCTGGAGAAATGCTGAGATGATGACGTTAAGAGAAAAGTACGAGTCCACACTGAAAGCAAGCTGGATGAAAGTAAACGATGTCTTGACTGAGGCGCGGCTTACCTCTGCCAAAAAAAGCGGATTTCTAGCTGAAAAAATTAGCTTGCCAGATGATTTTGATCCAAAGCGAATTCGTCTTTTTTGGCCCTCTGAATATCCATGGCCACTGACTCATAAGTGGGTTTTCCCCCTGCTCAGTGAGTTTCAGCGTAATTTTTCTGTTTCCTTTAAGTCCATGCCTGCCTATGAAAATGCAATCTTCATAGAAGTCGAAGTGGATGGAAAAATCTATCCTATTGCGATTGATGCATTCGACAAAGTTGAAATCAATGAGTATTGTGCAGCTCAAGTTATGGTTTACTTCAAAATGCAATACTCCACAGAACACTACTCTGCAAACAATGTAGTCCCTGGAGGGTTCATTCCAGCCTATTCTAATATTTATCTCTACCTTGAGCAGGCAAGATCATTACGTGACCAAAAAGCATATCTTTATGATGCCTATGGTCGATTTGGAGGTCGGTTTGCTAAGGATATTAGAGGGCAGGCAGTCGAGAAACTATCCACTCAAACAAATTTTTTATATCAGGGTGGAATTGGACGAGTTAGCTACAAGGACTCCCTGTTTGAAGTGGCCCGCTCTAAAGTCTGTGTTGACTTGCCAGGATATGGCCCCCTTTGCTTTCGTTTGATTGACTATTTGGCAGTTGGAGCTTGCATTATTGCTTATCCTCACAAGGCAAGGCTGCCTGTGCCGCTGACGCCGGGAGAAAACATTATATATTGCAAAGAAGACTTGTCAGACTTAAACGATCTCTGCGAGTTTTATATCAATAACAGTAAAGAACGAGAGGCGATCGCCCAGTCAGCACGCGCTTATTTTGATGCTCATCTTTCTAGGCCAAGGCTGGCTTCTTACTATATAAACACCATCTTAGAACTTATTTGACTTTGAGGGTAAGTAAGCTCTAGAGCAGCGTGCAATTGATTGTTTTATTTCTTCTATAAATACCTTCAAAATCCTTACAATTTTGGGTCAATTCTTGATAAGTAGTCCGCCATCCTGAAACCATAAATAATCAGGTCGCTTTTAGACACAAACAATGATAACTAGTAATTCCCTTGTCTCGGTCATTATTCCAGCCTACAATGCAGAAAAGTATATTAGACAGGCGATAGAGTCTGCATTATCTCAAACCTATGCCAATATTGAAGTTTTGGTTGTCGATGATGGCTCAACCGATACAACTCCTGAAATAGTTAGGGAATTTTCCGTTCAGGATTCACGAGTTATTCTATTGCAACAGCCTAATGCTGGAGTTGCCGCTGCTCGTAACTCGGCAATAAAAAACTCAAAAGGTGAATTTATCGCGCCCTTAGATGCAGACGATATCTGGCATCCCAAGAAACTTGAGAAGCAGGTAGATTGCTTTGCCCAATCTGAGAAGACAGTGGGTTTAGTCTACACCTGGTCGTTTTTTCTAGATGAGAATGGACAGCAGATGTCATATTGCCAATGTGCCCAGGTCGAGGGAAAAGTCCTAGTTCGCCTGATTTTTGAAAACTCTCCAGGAAACTCTAGCTGCCCTCTGATTCGACGTAGCTGTTTGGAGGCGCTTGGAAGCTACGACTGTCATTACAAAGAACAAAATGCCCAAGGTTGTGAAGACTGGGATTTATATTTACGGATTGCTGAGAATTATGAGTTTCGAGTTGTACCAGAATGCTTAGTCGGCTATCGACAGGTTGTCGGCAGTATGTCTTTCAATGATGCGCCCATGGTGAAAGGCTATAAAATCATCCTCAAGGGTTTAGAGCAGCGACATCCTAATATCCCAACTAAGCTCTATCAATGGTCGATCGCTCATTTTTACTGGTATATCGCTCTGAAGTGTAGAGGGAGTAAAGATCATAGAAAGGCTTTACATTACTTGTCCAAAACTGTTCAATTAGATAGCTTATATTTATTGAATGCCAGCTTGTACTATGTTGCCTTACATTGCTTTCTGAAAATCCTCTCAACACCCCTCGGAACTCTTCCCTTCTGGTTAGTTCATCAATATTGGAAAAATTTTAGTAAGCAGGTTTTACCAGCCTCTCGAAAGCCCAAATTAGAGCCATTGCAGATCTATCAGTTTCAATCTAGGAGGCGCTTCCCTCGCAACTATTTTACCTGGCTGCTAAAGCAAAGGCTCAATCATTTTGAGGAGCAATATGGAAATGAATTGATAGTCTAGACGAAGTACGTTATGAGAGACAAAGGATTTAATATAAAAGAAATTAATAGGTTGATTCATCCTTTTCAAACTTTCCAAATTGAGATCGTCTAAACAATTTCCGTTATGGCAAGTCTTATTTCATACAGCTAGCGTGTCTCCCGAAAAACCTTCAACAAAAGCAGTGTTAAAGCCTGTCAGAAGATATCAATCCTTCCAAATCTAAATAATAGTTATGAAGTCAACTCTCTCTACCATCTTTTGTCAGCTTCTCAACTGAAACCTCTATAAACATGAAAGAACGAAAAGCTGTCAAAGCCCTTCTGCCGCTGCTCAGGCTTTACCCGTGGGCATTACCTACCGTAATCAGCTTAGGTATTTTGACCTCTTTTCTGGAGGGCTTTGGCATTAGCTTATTCATACCGTTTTTACAGACTTTCGATCAATCTTCAACAAGTTTGCCAGAAAGTGATGCCACGCTTTCCTTCTTTTCTAACTTGTTTAGCGCAGTGCCCCCAGAGTTTCGTTTTCTAGTAATTGCTCTGTGTATTTTTAGCAGTATTCTTCTCAAGAATGTCGTAAGCTATCTCAGTGAAGTTATCTCGCAATGGCTAAGTGCTCATATTAATCATAAGATTCGCTCGCAAGTCTTTCGACAATGTCTGAGTGTGAGCGATCGCTACATGGAGTCTCATGATCCTAGTGAGATGATCAATCTCCTAGCCACAGAAACCTGGCGCACAGCGGAAGCGCTGAATACTTTCTTCTGGTTAATTTCAATTCTCTGCACGATTCTAATCTTTGTTTTTTTACTTCAGTTCATCTCCTGGAAGTTGACTCTCGCTGTAGCAGTCGTCATTGGTTTAATTTCTCTTATTTCTCAGCGACTCACTCGCCAGGTTAAACCGCTAGGCGATCAAGCGGTCGAGGTAAACACTGAATTAACTGCGAGAATGTGGGACGGTTTATCAGGGATGCGAGTGATTCATGCCTTTGGTCGCGAAGATTATGAGCAGCGGCGCTTTGATCAGGCATCACAGCAAGTATTGAAGGTCTTCTTCAAGCTAGAGGTCATTTCAGGCATTATTGCTCCAGTTCATGAAGTTCTCTCGGCTTTACTTTTAATTGGTATTTTGACAATCAGCCTGTCCTATAGTCCTGGCTCATTACCTGTTTTGTTAACGTTCCTTTTTATCCTTTATCGCCTACAGCCTAAAGTGCAGCAGCTTGACCAAGCACGAACGGGCTTGGTCGCTTTAACGAGTTCAGTACAAGCTGTTATGTCATTTCTTGATCCATCTGATAAGCCCTATATTCTCTCTGGCTCCCGCCCATTTCACCATCTCCAGCAAGACATTGTGTTTGATCAAGTTGGCTTCTATTATGACTCGGAAGAACCAGCCTTGGAAGAGATCTCGATCCGTATTCCTTGTGGAAAAACAACAGCATTCGTTGGCCCATCAGGCGCAGGTAAGTCTACTTTAATCAATTTAATTTGCCGATTTTATGAACCTACTGCGGGAGCAATCTATGTGGATGGACATCGCTTGCAAGAGTTGAACTTAGCCAATTGGCGCGATCGCATTGCGGTAGTGAGCCAGGATGTGCATATGTTCAGCACCACGGTAAAAGAAAATATCGCCTATGGTCGGCTGAATGCAACGGATGATGAGATTGTTGCGGCTGCAACCTTGGCAGATGCCCACGAGTTTATCACCGAGCTGCCAGAGGGGTATGATACGCCGATTGGCGATCGCGGTATTCGTCTATCTGGTGGACAGCGACAGCGTCTTGCTTTGGCTAGAGCGATCGTCCGCAATCCAGAAATTCTCATTCTTGACGAAGCAACTAATGCGCTAGACAGTATTTCTGAAAACCTAATTCAAGAAGCGCTATATACCTTAGGGCAAAACCGAACTGTGATTATTATTGCTCATCGGCTATCTACCATTGAACATGTGAGTCAAATTATCACTCTAGACAAAGGGCGAGTTGTCGAGCATGGAAACCTTTCAGAACTTCTTAAGCTGGAAGGACTATTTGCAAAAATGTATCGATTACAGCACCGTAATTCTTATTTACAATAACTGTTTTCTAAATCTCAGCCATGTCTTATCGCATTTTAGATTTAGACGTTACTCATCGCTTTCCCACTGTTACTTTGTCGCTCCAGGAAGTAGGGATTGCACTAGTCATACGGCGCATGGGCAAGCCGATTGGTTTTTTGATGCGATCGCTCCCTCCACTCTCCCAGGTTTCACAAGAACAGATTTCTAGCTGGGTTGCCCAGGAATGTGGCATTCATATTATTCAGTCCGCCATTCAAGAAAGCTTAGCAATCGAAGCAAAGGATAAGTTCCCTTTAGAAACATCTCGAAAACTTCCCTCAGTGACGATCGCAATTTGCACTAAAGATCGTCCGGATTGGATTGTACGATGCGTGCATTCTCTTCTGTCTCTACAGTTGCCTAAGGGGAGTCTGGAGGATTACTTAAACTGTAAAGCTAATAATCATGAAGTCAGTCCTGAGCCAGAAGTAAACACCACAAACGTTACTGTCGAAATTCTGGTCATCGATAACGCCCCAAGCGATCCTACAACTCAAGCACGAATTACTGCGATACCAGGGATTCGCTATGTGCAAGAGCCTAAAGCTGGATTAAACTTTGCCCGGAATCGGGCAATTGAAGAAGCTACGGGTGATTTACTAGGGCGTGTTTTAAAACCTAAAGCCAAAGCAGGATGGAAGCAAGAG
>RFIF01000616.1 GCA_003695655.1 Cyanobacteria bacterium J069 | reverse complement strand
GGAGAGAGTGTTGGAGGGGTTTACTCCATTACCCCATCACCGCGTTACCCCTTTACTCGGTCTAATCTAAATTCTGGCTTACTGTCCTGTGACCAAAGTCATGCACCAGGTCGTGACCTTTGCCTGAGGCGATCGCCACTTCTTGTTCCATAGGATTAAACCATCCCCCAAGCACTGTAATCGAACGTTTGACGGAACATTTGGAGGTTCTATGAAATTCCATCGAAAGTCTCTACTTTGGGCAGGTCTGGCGGCTGGCGTGATGGCGATCGCTCCCTTGGTGGCGATCGCCGATCCACCGGGCGGCATGGGTGGCCCCCGCTCTGGGGCATTGGAACAGCTTAACTTGACGGAAACCCAGCGCCAGCAACTGCGAGACATTCAAGAAAGCAGTCGCAGCCAGATCGAAGCTGTGCTAACCAGCGAACAGCGTCAGCAGCTTGAGACCCGCCGTGCCGAAATGGAGCAGCGCCGCGCCGAGATGGCAAATCTCACTCCTGAACAGCGCCAGCAGCTTCGTCGCGACCGGATGGAGCCGGGTGACAGACCCGGCGGCCCTGGACGAGGCCCTCGTCCAGAGCCGTTTGCCGAACTGAACCTGACGGACAGCCAGCGCCAGCAGATCCGTCAAATCATGGAAACCGCTCGCGATCGCAGCCAGTCTGTATTGACCGCAGAACAGCGCCAGCAGCTTGAAACCCTGCGCCAAAATCGGGGCGATCGCCGTGGACCCAGAGGGGGTGCCTCTATGCCGGGAATGGATGAATAGCCTCTAGACGGACGTTTCTCAGGAAGCTTGTGGGTGCGCTCTGCCCATGAGCTTCGCTCCCCACTGAACGGGTTCCAACTCCTCACACAGCTCAAACTCCTCATACAGCTCAAATTTATGGATTCCACCTTGACCTCTCCTGCTCCGTTGATTCCACCTGTTCTCAAGCTGCTGGATAGGCTGTCCGACGCGGCTGGCGTCAGTGTCCCGGCTTTTGTGGATTTGGCAGATTTACGGCAATTGCCGCCGGGTTCGCTAGGGCGCGCCTGGGCTGAGTTGCTAGATGCGGCGCAGCTATCGCCCTTCACAGGCGGCCCGCGCCGCAAGCAGCTGCATGACGGCGTTCACCTGCTCACGGGCTACGGCACCGACCCGATGGGCGAGGCAGAAGTGCAGGCGTTTTTGCTGGGAGCCAAGTTTCATCCGGCGCAACTGGCGCTGGGGCTGGGTACGCTGAGGCTAATTCATCGCCAAGTGACCCGGTTTCCGTTGATGCAGACCGAAATTCGCGATCGCCTCTGGGCAGCCTATCAGCGCGGGCGAGCGGCCAAGTTCGACGTCGATCAATGGCAGCCCGAAACCCAGTGGCATTTGTCCTTATCAGAGGTGCGCGCCAGCTTCCGGCTTGAGCCGGCTCCCAGGCAGCAATCCCACGCAGACGGCAGGTATTCTGCAACGACAAATTACGAGTCGTAAAGAACTGAGCAAAGCCGTCTCGCGATCGCCCGAAATAGTGTAGAACTCAGAGTCTGAGGCTGATTTCAAGGTTGGTGTTTCCAGCAGGAAGCGCCAGCCTTGAACACTTTAAACCAGTCCTAATTCTGTAAGGAGCGTGGCAATGTCTGAGGAACGGTCTGAGGTGCTGATCAAGGGTGGGCGGATTGTGACGGCGGTGGATGACTACGTAGCAGATATTTGGGTCAAAGACGGGCGCATTGAGGCGATCGCCCGCGACCTAGCTCCCGGCAGCGCCACGGTACACGACGCCAGCGGCCTGATCGTGTTTCCCGGCGGCATCGATGTCCACACCCACATGGAATTCGACCTGGGCGCAGCGCAAACCGTAGACACCTTTGAAACCGGGACGCGCTCAGCAGCCTTTGGCGGCACCACGACGATTGTGGACTTTGCCCTGCAAAAACAAGGTGACACGCCCAAACAAGCGCTCGATCGCCGCCTCGCCGCCGCCGAACCGCAATGCTGCGTGGACTACAGTTTTCACATCATCCTCACCCACGTGACGCCGGAGGCCCTGGCGGAACTGCCCGACCTGGTGAACCACGACGGCGTATCCAGCTTCAAAATGTTCATGGCTTACCCTGGCGTACTGATGGTGGAAGATGCCGACATCTTTCGCGCTATGCGGAAGGTGGGGTCCCACGGCGGCATGATCAACCTGCACGCGGAAAACGGCAGCGTCATCCAGGCGCTGATTCAGGAGGCGCTGGAGCAGGGCAACACCTCGCCTAAGTACCACATGCTGACACGCCCCAGCATCATGGAGGGTGAAGCCACCCACCGGGGCATCCGCATTGCCGAGCTGGCGGAAGTGCCGGTCTATTTCGTCCACCTATCGGCAGAAGAAGCGCTGAACTCGGTCGTGGAGGCGCGCGATCGCGGCATTCCTGCCTACGCCGAAACCTGCCCGCACTATCTGTTTCTGGATGACTCAGAATATGATCGCCCTGGGTTTGACGCGGCGAAGTACGTAATGACGCCCCCACTGCGATCGCACGCCTGCCAACACGCTCTCTGGCGCGGACTGAAAACCGACGACCTGCAAATTGTTTCTACTGACCACTGCCCCTTCTGCTACAACGAGTCGCCCTTTGGGTTAACCAAGTCCAAGCAAATGGGCCGCGACGACTTCGAGAAAATTCCCAACGGTGCGCCGGGTGTGGAGTTTCGCCTGCACCTGCTCTACGACGGCGGCGTGAATGCAGGTCGTCTCTCGCTCAATCGCTTTGTGCAGTTGACCTCAACCGCGCCCGCCAAAATGTTCGGACTGTTTCCCCGCAAGGGCACGATCGCCGTGGGCAGCGACGCCGACTTAGTCCTATTTGACCCCAACCAGCGCCACACGCTCAGTGCAACTACCCAGCACTCCAACGCCGACTACTCGCTCTACGAAGGACGCGAGGTGACGGGCAAGGTCAAGAAGGTGTTTCTGCGGGGTGAGCTGATTGTGGAGGGCGATCGCTGGCTGGGACGCACCGGCCAGGGGCAATTCCAGCGGCGATCGGCTTCCGGTCGCGTATAGGTCAGTTAGCCCCAACATGACAAATGACCAGCCCCGAAGGACTGGTCATGGAGACGGCTTAGTGACGGATTTTCAGTAACGATTTTCGGAACGGAACTCAACCAAACCCGAAAGATTTAAAGTCTCGTTAAAATCTCAGGAACCTGTTTGGATCGTCTGCATTTGCAGGAACGACACCATTTGCTCTAGTCCACGCTGGATGCGGCGCGTTACAGTCATCGGGCTGACGCCGATGCGCTCGGCCACTTCCTTGCGGGACAGGTCGCTAAAAAACACAAACTCGATCGCGGCGCGGGTTTTGTCTTCCAGTTGGTTCAACGCCCGCTGAAGCTGCTGACGATCTTCTTCGAGGCGCTGGAGTGCCTGATAGCGAGCATCAGGCAGCGTTTCACCCAGGGTGATGGAGGAATCGACCTGCTGAACGGTGGCATCGAGGCTGAGGGGCAGGCGGTTTCGCACGGCCATTTTGATTTCGCGCCACTCATGAACCGAGATCCCCATATGCTCGGCAATCTCTTGATCCATCGGCTGGCGACCCAGATCCTTCACCAGTTCCGTCCGTACGCGCTGACCTTCTTTTTGCAGGTCTTGCCAGCGGCGGGGCACCTTCACCGCACTGCCGCGATCGCGCAAGAAGTGGAGCATTTCACCCCGGATATAGGGCACTGCAAAAGAGCTAAAGGCGCAGCCCTGGCTGGGGTTAAACCGCTCGATCGCCCGAATCAGACCCAGATAGCCAATTTGCTCCAGATCTTCATAAGGCTCGGCGCACTGATGGCTGACGCGATGGGCAATTTTGCGAACCAGACCTGCATTCAACTTCACAAGCTGGTTGCGAATACTCACCGACTTGTTTTGCTGGTAGGCCATCAGCAATTCCATACTGTGGGAACGGAGAGAAGGTTGAGTAGCCGTCATCTGGGAAATACCTGTTCTCTAAGATTTAGGCTCATTGTCCGCATTGCTGAGGGGTGAAACCATCGTTATTTCACGGGAATGGACGGAGTACCTCTCTGGTATGTCAGCATAAACACGGAGTCCACCCACAAAAGCTGGCTTTTCGACTGTGGTTTGTGAGGCAGCAAGGATACGGGACACCCCCTGCTTAACTCTCCCAACCTCCGCCAAATCGCCTAAAATCAAGGCATTAACTCAAACCCCACACCTGTGTTAACGATTCCATACTTGAGTTGCCGGATGTAACTTCAAATTTCAGATCAGCTCAGGCGAGTTCGCTCCAGCTATTGTTGAGTTCACGACCTGAGTTCACGACCTGAGTTCACGACCTGAGTTCACGACCTGAGTTCACGACCTTTCAATCTTTGACAGAACCCCTTATGAGCAATACCAGTAATTTTCGAGAGGCGATGCGCCAGGCACGCACCCAAGCCCTAGTCGGCCCCAACGTGATTCGCAATGCCCTGCCCTATGTCGGTGGGGGGCTGCTGCTGACGGCTGTTGGCACCTATGGCGGACTGAGTGTGCTGCAAAACAGTCCCGCTCTGTTTATGCCGACTTTTATTGCCGCGCTGATTGCCCAGCTTGTCCTATTTTTTGTGGCCCGTGGCGTTGCCGAAAAGGGAAACAATGGGGCGGCGCTGCCGCTGTTGGCTACCTACAGCCTGCTGTCGGGCTATACCCTCACAGGATTGATTACCGTGGCGCTGGGCACCTCTGGGGTGGGCATTGCGGGGATCGGGCTGGCAGCACTGGGCTGCGGCGCGACGTTTATTGTGGCGCGGCAAATTGGGTCTAACCTGTCGGATCAAGACGGCATGGCGCTGGCCAAAACAGTGCAGCTTGGCATGATTGCGCTGCTGGTGGTGCTAGTGGGGCAACTGCTGCTGTCCTTTTTTGGAGTCTACACGCCAACCTTTCTAGAAATTGGCATTTCGGCTTTTGGCGTATTTTTGTTTGCTGGTGCAGCGGTGGTGGATTTCTATGTCCTTCCCCGGGCCTATCGCGACGATCAATATTTGCCCGCAGCCCTGTCGATGTATCTTACCTACATCAACCTATTTGTCTTTATTCTGCGCCTGCTGATTGCGTTTAACCGCGACTAGGAGGAGCCGTTTAGAGCAATGCAGGTGCAGAGATAAAGCACAGTAGAGCAGTAGAGCAGTTATGAGCAGCCAATACCCGGCTAACCCTCCAGCGATCGCCCTCCTGCCGCCACTCCTACTTCTCGATCGACTGCTGCAAGACTGGCTACTGGAAGACATTGGCCGGGGCGATCGCACCACGCAGTCGCTATTTCCCGCTGGCGCTCCCGCTGGGCGCGCGCAGTGGGTGATGAAGGAGGCGGGTGTGATTGCCGGGTTGCCAATGGCGGCGCGAGTGTTTTATTTGCTGAATCCGGCGGTGCGGTTTGAGGCGCTGGTGCAGGAGGGTGAGAGGGGCGATCGCGGGCAGGCGATCGCCCAAATTGCTGGCCCGCTGGACGCGCTGCTAACAGGTGAGCGGGTGGCGCTAAACTTAGCGATGCGGCTGAGCGGCATTGCCACGTTGACCAGCAAATATGTGGCGCAAATTGCCGATCTGCCCGCCCAACTGGTGGACACACGCAAAACCACGCCGGGTCTGCGAGTTTTGGAAAAATACGCCGTGCAGGCAGGCGGCGCGGTCAACCATCGCCTGGGGCTGGACGATAGCGTCATGATCAAAGACAACCACATTGCGGCGGCTGGAAGTATTGCCAAAGCGATCGCCCAGGTGCGGGCCCGTATTCCCTATCCGCTGACAGTGGAGGTGGAAACTGAAACCCTGGCGCAGGTGGCCGAAGCGCTCGACCACGGAGCCGATATCATCATGCTTGACAACATGCCCTTGGAACGGATGCAGGAGGCAGTGCGGATGATTCGTGATAGGAATTCACGTATCAAAATTGAAGCGTCGGGCAACATCACGCTAGAGACTATTCGGGCGATCGCCACCACGGGTGTAGACTACCTCTCTAGCAGCGCCCCCATCACCCGCGCCCCCTGGCTCGACCTCAGTATGCGAATTCAGGATGATTGACCCCGCGTAAACCACGCCTTCGTGATTACGGAAAACCTCCCTTTCAAACGGATGATTCCACCCAGCAAAAACGGTAGGATGTAGCTGTTGCAAGGTTAAACGACATGCAAAGCTCAGACAATTCGGATAAGCGAAAAATCCTCTCGGCCCTGTGTCATGGGTCAATTTTTATCAATGCGTTGGTGATTTCCATCGGCATTCCGATTGCTATTTTGCTCGTGTCCGATGATCCAGTTGTCAAAGATAACGCCAAGGAAGCCATTAACTTTCACTTTAATATGTGGTTGTGGTGGCTGATTGTTGGGGCACTTGCTGTGATTTTAGTCGGCTATTTACTATTCCCACTGCTTGGAGTGATAAATCTAATTCTGCCGATTTTGGCGATCCTCGCCTGCCTCAGAAATCCCGAAACTCGCTATCATTACCCGTTTATCTTCCGCCTCGTGTAAGCGTCGTCAGATAGGGTAAGCTTGGCAAGTTAATCTTGTCTTGGTTTAGGACGCAGGATGTTGGTCAGTCACGGTCATCAGTTTATCTACACGAAAACGCTAAAAACGGCGAGTACGTCCGTGGAGGCATACTTTGAGCCGTTTTGTGTGGAGGAAGGGGCGCTTAACCTGTCCCGCATCCGCGAGGAATCAGTTTCAGATGCGGGCATTGTGGGCTTTCGCGGGCCGGGCAAGCCGGAGGGCTGCCGCTGGTGGAACCATATGCCCGCTGCCCAGATTCGGGAGCAGTTGGGTGAAGCCATTTGGACGCGCTATTTTAAGTTTTGCGTGATTCGTAATCCTTACGAAAAAGCGGTTTCGGCGTTTTATTTTGCGCGATCGCAAGGCGCAATTCAGCCCGATCCGCACGCGAGCGACTCTGCCCAGTTTGAAAGCTGGCTGGTGTCTCATGGCCCGCCGATTGATCGCAACAAGTATCTCATCGAGGGTCAGTTTTGCCTGAATGACGTGATTCGTCATGAGTCGCTGGCGGCGGACTTGGAGCGCATTTGTGCCAGGCTAAAGTTGCCCTGGAATGCCGATGCGCTGCCCCGGCTCAAGACTGGCTCTCGACCCAAAACGGCGATCGCCCAAGCTCTATATACCGAGCAGTCCAGGCGGCTAGTGGAAGCAGCTTATAAATTTGAGCTAGATTATTTCGGCTACACCTTCCCTAGCTCCTAGGTTTTCTCTAGATTTTCCTTAGAACACGTCCGCCGGATCGGTCGTAATCGCCTTATTTACCGACACCAGCCCAGACAGGGTGCACATCAACACCGTTAGCCCCAGCACAAACACCGCGCGAGTCAGGTTCATGCGAACGGGCAATCCCCCCGAAGTTGCATAGGTCGTGAGGGCATAGAGCATCAGCGAAATGATGAATCCTGGAATGTAGCCCAGCATGGCTAAGATCACAGATTCTTGAATAACGGTGTTAAACAAAAAGCGACTGCTATAGCCCATTGCTTTGAGCGTGGCGTACTGCTTTAAGTGATCGGAAATTTCCGTGTAGAGAATCTGGTAGACAATTACCGTACCCACGATCAAAGACACAGCAACGCCCATGCCGAAGATAAAACCAGTCGAGGTTGCGCCAATCCAATAGTCGCGATCGCGCTCAATAATTTGCGCCTGCGTTAGGACGGTGACATCCTTGGGCAAGATCTCCCGCAGCCTCTCCACCACAGGCAGCGGATCGACGCCTTCCGCCACCTGAATCAGCCCCAGGTTAATCTGCGTTAGCGGAAATGGGTCAAAATAGCGGCGAAAGTTTTGGTCGCTCATGATCAGTGTGCCGTCTGCGGCAAAGCCACCGCCCAGAGTGAACTGGCCGCCAATGGTGGCCTTGCGTCCCCCGGCTTCGGTCACGGTGCCCGTCGTCTGTGGGCCATATTCGGGGCGAGACAGCGTGTCAATCAGCACGGTGTCGAAGCGTCGCAGGGCCGCCTGGGCGGCTGGCGTTTGCAACTCTGGCATCGTGAACACCGAGTCGCTGGGGTTGATGCCATAGACAAACATAGCGCGGCTCTGGCGCGTTTCCACATTGCGCCACTGTACATAACCAACATACAGCGGCATCACCCGTTTCACCCCCGGCACGCCCGCCGATTGGTAAATCCGCTCGATGGGAAAGGGCTTGGTCGAAGTAATCTCTAGCGCCTGGGGTGAAACCAGGAAAATGTCGGCATTGATGCGGCTGTAGATGATGGCGGCCGTCTCTGCCAGTGAACCCAAAAAACCCAGGTTCATGAACACTAAAATGACAGCAAACGCCACGCCAGCGATCGCCACCACGAATCGCGTTTTTTCAGCCGTCAGGTTTAGCAGAGCCAGGGGTGTTCGCATGATTTTCTTTTGTAGGTGATGCGTCGTGATGCCATCACCTGCGCTTATTCCACATTAATTCGCACATCGACTTGCAAATTCGTCAGTGCTTCTACCGGGCGGCTGTCGTCGAGCTGCACTTTTACCTCCACCACGCGGGCGTCGGCGTTGGCGGCAGGGTCATCGTCGAGCACGTTGTTTTTGAAGACCTGCCAGCCGATTTCAAACACCGTTCCCGACAGCGTCTCGTCAAAGGCTCCGTTGCGGCTAGTGATCACGGCAGGCTGACCGATTTTGATCAGGCCCACATCAGTTTCATAGACCTCGGCGACGACGAACATTTGGCGAGTGTCGCCCATATCCAGCACGCTGCCATCTTGCCCGATCGCCTCGCCGGCCTGGGTCAACACGCGCAGAATGCGGCCGGGTTGGGGTGCGCGAATGAGGGTGCGCTCTAGCCGCGCCTCAGCCAGGTTCAGGTTTTGACGGGCAGATTCGACGGCAATTTGGGCCTGCGTCAGGGGCAGGTTGGCTTGCTGGGCCTGCACGTTGGCTTCGGCACTGCGGAGAGAGGATTGCAAATCGGCTTGCAGGCGCACCAGGTTGGCTCTGGCGTTGTTGAGCTGTTCTTGCACCTGGCGAACGGTGCCGCGCTGGCGATCGCGCTCTTGCTGGGCGATCGCGCCCTGGCTGTATAAATCCTCAAATCGGCGCAAATCCTGCGTTTGCAGCGCCAAATCTGCCTCTAGCTCCCGCACCCGTGCCTGCTCTGCCTGTAGCTGAAACTGAGCCGGCTGGCGCACTTGCTCCACCTGAGATTGGGCTTCGCGCACCTGGGCCTGGCCGTAGGCGGTGGTGGCGCGGAGCTGCTGTTCGGCTTCGGCGAGTTGGGTCGCTGCCACGTTGCGCTGAGCCTGCTGTTCGTCGTAGCTTTCCAGGTAGGCCAACACATCGCCTGGCTGCACCACGTCGCCCTGGCGCACTTGTAGCCGCTGGATGCGTTCGCCCGTCGGCCCGCCCACGCGCACTACTTCGCCACGCGGCTCCAGTCGTCCCAGCGCCACCACTTCAACGCGGGCAGGGGCGGGCACTTCGGCGAGTTCGGCTTCCGCAGCCGTGCGATTAGACGAAACCAGCCGGGCAATGCCCACCCCCAGCAGCCCCACAGCGGCAATCCCAGCAGCGATCGCCCAGCCCCACCGACGCGGCATGGAACCCTGATTTTTACTGATCATGACTGACTTGACCTAACCCACCATTGCCGTCCCCTTGGGCATCCTAACGTATGCGTCGGGGCTACAGCAGATCCCTTTGGGTGAACTTTGGCCCCTTGGGCGGCAGCTAAAACCAGCGACCCGTCACCACCCAACGGCGAACCAGAGAACCGAGGGCGACCGCCCCAATTGACACCAGCCAAAACGTAAAGACCGACGAGCCATCCACGCCATTGTTCAAATTCATGCCAAAAATGGAGGCGATCGCCGTCAGCGGCAAAAACACCGCCGCCAGAATATTGAGCCGATGTCCCGTAATCACTGCTTCAGTGGTCAGGCGATTTTGCTCCTCAGCCCGCTGAGCAATCTGGTAATCCAGCGCGTTCTTTGTATTTTCGTAGAGCAAATCAAGGCTGCGATCGATTTCGTAGGCCCAGTCACGCAGGTCAATCAGGTCGCGGTCGTCCGAAATGCCCTCGCGGGCGGCTTGCAAAGCGGCGTGTAGATTTTTGGCCGCCAGACGCAAGGGAGCGATCGCCTCCAGCAGGTGAAAATAATCTTCGGCGCTTTCGGCCTGCTTGTATCCCGTTTGCAGCGCTTCCTCCGCCGTATTGTAGTCTTCCAAATGCTTGAGCAGCGGTTGTAGCCCCACGCCGCCGCCACTGTGCTCCCATTTGCCGTTGGGCTGTCGCCAAAACAGCACGCCGATGCGGGTTTGCTCGCCGGGTTCGGGCGCTTTGTGCAAAATCAGCAGCAGGTGGCCGTCGGCGATCATCGCCCGCTGTTTGCCGACG
>RFIF01000615.1 GCA_003695655.1 Cyanobacteria bacterium J069 | reverse complement strand
CCTCTAGAGTGGAACCATGAGGCTCTGTCGCTCGGTCAGCCTGCACCTTTGCCCAGCTCGACGCCCCGCTTTTTGTCACCCGAAGATCGAGCTTTTCAAGCGCTCAACTTGCAGCGTCGTTTTCTGTCGCGGCTGACGGCCCTCGCTGCCGATTCGGAGTTGGGAACATTGATGCAGCCAGGTGCCGCGCCGTTGGGACGCGACCTGGATTTGGCAACCGACGAAATTGTGGTGGAAGATGAACCCCTGCCGCCGCCTCAACGCTCTAGCCTCTATCGCCTCGAACATGCACCAGAGCCACCGCCTGTCATTTTGTCTGCGGATGAACCCGTGCCCTCACCAACGCTAGATGTTCCCACGGGCGAACTCACCTCTGGACAGCGGATCGAACTCGGCATTGCCCTGCCCGACCTAGAGCCTCGCTTTTATATCAAGCTGTGGCTGCGCGATCGCCAGTCTCGCGCAGTGCTGGACGGCCCGCGCTGGGTGATGAATTTTTCGCCCGACGGCCAGGGCTACCAGATTGCCTACACTCAAGTCACCGTACCCTTTGGCTGTGTGGAGACGCAATTTGAGGCGATCGCCGTGGAAATGTCCACTCAGCGCGAAAGCCATAAGGTCGTTCAGTCGCGGCGTGTGGTGCCGCCCAATCTGCCCCAGCTTGATCTAAATGACTTGGGAATTTAGGGGATTTTGGGTTTTAGATTTTAGATTGGCGATTTGTCACGTCTGAATTTCTGACCTGGATGGTGCCTGTATTGCTGCGATCGCCCGCGCTGATAGTCGCGCTGATAGCATAGAAAAGCATTGGGCTGTGGAGTCGCTGCGTACTTCTAGCCCAACTTTGACACATCACTTGCGGGGCAGCTGATATGGTTGGGCTACAGGCGCAGGGGTCTCCTATTCCCCTGGACAAGATTCGCTACAACGAGGCGGGGCTGGTGCCGGCGATCGTGCAAGACTATCTGGATGGCACGGTGCTGATGATGGCGTGGATGAACCGCGACTCGCTGCAAAAAACCATCGAGACGGGCGAAACCTGGTTTTGGAGCCGCTCGCGCGCTGAGCTGTGGCACAAGGGCGCAACCTCTGGACATATTCAGCATGTCAAGGCGCTGCGCTATGACTGCGACAGCGACGCGCTGCTGGTTGGCGTCGAGCAGGTGGGCGACATTGCCTGCCACACGGGCGAACGCAGTTGTTTCCACCAGATTGATGGCGCGATCGCCCCGCCACCTGCCGATATGCTGTCGCAGGTGTATGAAGTCATCCGCGATCGCCGCGACCACCCCAACCCCGACTCCTACACTTGCAAACTGCTGGCGGGCGGTGACAACAAGATTCTCAAAAAGATTGGCGAAGAGTCGGCGGAAGTGGTGATGGCTTGCAAAGATGACGATCCAGAGGCGATCGCCGGAGAGGTTGCCGACCTGTTTTATCACACATTGGTGGCGCTGGCTCACCATCAGGTTGATCTGCGGGCGGTGTATCAAAAATTGCAGGAGCGTCGCCGCTAATTTGCCTAACAACCCGATCTAAAACTCTGTCAGCTCTGTCAAAATTGGCAGGGCAAAATTGGCAAGGCAAAATTGGCAGGGCAAAATTGGCAGGGCAAAATTGGCAGGGCAAAATTGGCAAGGCTTTATTGTGTAGCAAAAACTTTTGAATGCTGCTGCTTAGTTTTCCTTAAAGTTGGTGGCTTCAAACCCAGTTGAAACTATAAGATGAGGAGAGCTAGACAAGATTTAGCGGAGCACGGCGGCGATCGCCCCCACAAGCTGCTCAATTTCAGACTCTAGCGTGAAGTAGTGCACGCAGGCGCGAACGCAATCGGGATAGAGCAATGTCCGCAACAAGAATCCCTGCTGCTCCAGCGTTTGCACGATCTGGGCATGGCGGCCGCCAGCCACCTGAAACGACACCAAACCTGCTGCGGGTGGCGCAGTCCGCAGGCAGACAACCCGTGGCAGGTTTGCCAATTCTGCCCAGAGCAGGCCACTGAGCTGGCAGATGCGGCGATAGCGGTCGGTGGCACTGCCCCAGCGATGGTGGGTGGCGATCGCCTCAGACATCGCTCCATACAGCGGAAAGTCCGATGTTGCCACTTCAAACCTTTGCCCGTCTGGCATCCAGCCTGTCAGATTGCCCTGCGCATCTTTGGTAATGCCACGCCAGCCGACGAAGGTGGGGCGGAGGTCTGCCAGCGCATCGGGTGCAACATATAGCCCGCCAACGCCCGCCGGGCCACACAGCCACTTGTGGCCCGTGAAGGCATAAAAATCAGCAGCGATTGCCGTCAAATCGAGCGGCAGCACACCCACCGACTGTGCCGCATCCACCAGCACGCGCACCAGCCCGCGCTGTCCCGCATGTCCGTGGCACAGGGCCACAATCTCGGCCAGCGGCAGCACCTGCCCTGTGTTCCACAAAATGTGGCTGAGGACGACGAGGCGGGTGGTGGGGCGTAGATGTTGGGCGATCGCCCCAATCGGATCGCCGCCATTCAGCGTGTCCAGCAGCGGGCAGACCGACACGATTAAGTCAAACCGCCGTGCCACTTCCTGCACAATGCCCACCACGCCCGGATGTTCGCAGTCTGACAAGAGAATGTGGTCACCTGCCTGCCAGTCGAGTCCCCACAGGGCAATATTGCAGCCAACCGTAACGTTCTCTGTCAGCGTCAGCGTCGCAGGGGAAATCTTTAGCTCGGTGGCGATCGCGGCTCGCGCCTGCTGCATTTGCTGCGTCGCCCAGCGGTTCACGCTGCTGGAAAACGGGCCCTGGGACTGCATCTGCTGGTGTCCGTCCAGGATGGCGGCGATCGCCCCCTGTGGCATTGGCCCCTGACCGCCATAGTTGAAATATGCCTTGGTCGCCAGAGCTGGAAACTGCTGCCGATGCTGCACCAAAGAAGACTCTATATTCACAATGCCCGTCATAAGCAATGCACCAGTTTCAATAATCCAACTGCCCCGAAAGTATTGTCAAAAATATTGCCAAAAAGGGTTGTAAGCCAGTTAAGGTAAACAATTCGCTTTCGACCTGCTGCAAACAATTTGGGCGTGAGAGTCAACCTCCCACGCCCAGGCACATATCCAAACTATGATGATTTCACTCGTAATGCAACAATTAGTGCCAGTGCAACTAGTGCCAGTGCAACATTGCTAATACTGCGCTAATACTGCAACCCTGCTGGCGATCGCTAAGCTGATTCGCAAAAATTAGCCAAAAAATTAGCCAAAAACTGATTAGCAAAGGCGATAGGCAATCCACACAATACTGCGTTGAGAATTACCCTAACAGACTGATTTCAGCCTTGATTGCGATAGCGTTCTTCAGGCTGATATTGCCGACAGAAACAGCGCTCCAGATATTGCACTTGATAAAAGCGGGAAAATCGATGCGGATCTAAGATGAGGGGACTATTCCGGTCGAATACGCGCTGATTTAGGTAGTGCCAGAAGATTGAAGAAAAGAGAAAAGGTTTGGAGTTCATAGGTCGGCAAACAGCTAAAAAGAACTAGGGGTTAGCAGACTAACGGGGGAAAAGTCACCAGACCCATTCGGCTTGCCTTTTGAAATCTCTGGAGTTTCGGTCGTCCGACAACTCAGGTCAAAAACCACTGCCTATCTGGTGATTAAGCGTTTCATACTTTAAGCGTTCCCACATCGCTGGGGGAATCTCCCACGTCATACAAATTCACAACAGGGCGTTTGCACTTGCCTCAGCACAGCACCTCAGCACGGCACTCTAGCGGGGCACTTTAGCACAGCGCTTCAGCACAGCACATCGACACAGCACATCGACACAGCACAAGCCAAACCAGCGATTGCAGCCGCACGGCCAGTCGTTAAAAATGGGCGATCGCCCATCTATGACACAGCCGTTTTGGATTGATCAATGATGCTAGTCTTATGCACTCCCCACAGGCAGATCTTAAGCAGGCCCTATGGCTCAATGAAACTATCGCCAGGCGGAGAATGCGCATCCCTTCAGCCATCTCTTCAGTGGATCGAGAGTGATTTCGGGACAGGCTGAGGATGATCTCGCTAGATTGGGGGCGATCGCCTGAATTTTATGCTTGCTGACATATCTATTCTGTGCTGTTCCCCCAGGCCTTTTACACTAGACTTTTACAGTAGATTTGACAGCTTCTCAGGGCTGCTCTTCTGAGGGTTGTTCTGTTGCGCGATTGGTTGCCCTCTGCTCTGCCCAGCTTTATCCCAGGCTTTCTTATGACTCAGCTTCCTGACTCTTTGGACGAGGCGATCACCCAAGCCGTACAATCCACCGAAGCGGCGATCGCCGACGGACTCACCCGCCTGCAAGTCGAATTACTCTTTCCGGAGCTGCGCATTATGCCAGTGGCGCAGGCTTTTGTAGCAGGCTTTGCCGAGCGGGGCAGCGGGCTACGGGTCTTTTTCCCCGATGCGGGAGCGGCAGCCCTGGCCCGACGCGACTGGGGCGACACGCCTTACGTCATTCGCGGCATTGAGGATTTGCAGACCGAAATCCAGCCGGAGGAGTCGCTGATTTTGTTTATTCAGCCGTCGTCGGTGGAAGTGGGCAAGGTCGAAGCGCTGTGTCAACAGGCGGGCGATCGCCCTGTGGTGTTTTTCAATCCGCGTCTGGAAGACGTGGCTACGATCGGTATCGGCTATGCGGGCCGGCAGTTGCGGGAGCGGTTTCTCAACCAGTTCCAAGCCTGCTATTCGATTCGTCCGCTAGAAGGAGCCGCCGTGTTTCGGGCGTATCCGGCTCCCTGGCAGGTCTGGCTAGAACAGGAAACTGCGTACCAGCTTATAGCAGAGGAGGCCCAGCGCCCCGCTGGTGAAGCGCTAGATGCAATTTTGATGCGTGCTCAGGGGCTTAATCCCGATCAGCCTGCCCCAAGTCGCGGTCTATTTTCGGAGCTACAGCGGTTTTTGCGGGCCCTCAGTCAGTAAGCTTTATCGTAACTTGTCAAAAATTTCACGAGCGATCGCCGTGAGAAGCCAAATTCTCCGGGCATAATGAAGGAAATATCCCCCATTTCTCACCCATTTGGGATTGAGCTGGGCCGTGCTTCTCTGGATTAGGTTTCTTAAATAGATTTCTTAATCCATCGTCTGCTGAGGAGAGCGAGTTGGGGTCAGTCTCCAGCAATCAAATCTCTCCAAGAAACGTCCTTCGTTTTAGAGCAGCCGCGAGCACTCTGGTAGCAGCCTCACTCACCACAGCCTCCGCAAGAATCACGCCAGCCATTGCCAGTTTAATTGCCAATCTAAACTGTATTCTTTCGATTTGCCGTGTAGAGCGCCGGTCTACCGGAACACTTTTGCTCCGGAAATGGGTCTTTTTACCCTGTATTGATGTTTTATGAAGCGTTCTCTAGTTTTTGTAGCCCTGGGATAGTTGGGTGATCTGCATCCTAACCAGGGTTCAAGGCTGAGGTTTACTGCCAGCAAGCATCGAATGAGTCCGGCAATTTGGGTGGTCTAGCCAACAGATAGGAAGGTCGCGGTGGGCAATCGGCGCATTTTTATTGGAGATGTACATGGGCACTATGACGGCTTGATGCGCCTGATGGAGGCGATCGCCCCAGGTGCTACGGATCAGGTTTACTTTCTGGGTGATCTGATCGATCGAGGGCCTAAGAGTGCTCAGGTGGTCAGCTTCGTCAAGCAGCAGGGCTATCAGTCTCTGCTGGGCAACCACGAGCAAATGCTGATTGAAGTGATGCCTCAGGGCAAGCTCTCCTACCAATCGCTCCAGGCGTGGCTATTTAGCGGTGGGCAAACCACGATGCAGAGCTATGGCAAGTCCGACGACCTGCTGATGGAGCACATTGGCTGGATGCGATCGCTCCCTACACATCTCGACCTTGGCGATATCTGGCTCTCCCACGCCGGGATGCATCCCGCCCTCTCGATTGCCGAGCACACCGCTCAAGAATATTGCTGGGTGCGCGACGAGTTTCACAGCATGACCCGTCCCTACTTTCCCAACAAGCTGATTATCACAGGACACACGATCACCTTCACCCTGCCCAACGTGCCGCCCGGCGTGCTGGCCCAAGGACAAGGCTGGCTCGATATCGACACTGGTGCGTACCATCCCCGCAGCGGCTGGCTCACCGGGCTAGACTATACGCGCCAACGGGTCCATCAAGTCAATGTGCAAACGCAGGAATCGCGGGTGCTGCCGCTAGCCGAAGCGGCTGTGCAAATTGATCCCACTCGCGTGACTGCTCGCCGCCGCCCGCCTATCCCCCTAGAGGCGCTGGGCAAGCTAGTTTAGGCTAGCTTTCTAGCTAGCTGTTTAGACTGGATTTTTGAAGTTGGCTCTTTGGGTTTATTGGTTCGCATTATTTTGCCTTGTTTGTAAGGAACCATGGCCGCTGCTGTGCCAATGTTGAGATAATGCTGGCATGTCTATCTTGAGCCGCTCTGGTTCCAAAGCCAACGCCCAGCCCATTCGGCAAGACTGGGCCTGGTTTACTGCTCTGCTGATTGTGGCGCTGGGGTTGTTGACCGTCAACCTGGGCGGGGTGCCGCTGCGAGACTGGGATGAGGGCACCGTAGCGCAGGTGGCGCGAGAAATCTGGCGATCGCCCCCCGAAGCGCGGGCCTGGCTGTTTCCCACCCTTGGCGGCGAACCCTATCTCAACAAACCGCCGCTGATGCACTGCCTGATGGCGATCGCCTATCATCTGGGCGGCGTGAATGAGTGGACTTCTCGCCTGCCTGGAGCACTGCTTACCGCCTTTTCCGTGCCGCTGCTCTACGCGGTTGGTCGTGAACTGTTTCCCGTCCGCTTGCCCTCGCTGCTGTCGGCGCTGGTTTATTTGACCTGGCTCCCCGTCGCCCGCAACGGCCGGCTGGCGATGCTGGATGGTGCAGTGCTGTGCTGGCTGATGTTGCTGGTGTGGTGCGGGCTGCGATCGCGCCGAGATAGCCGCTTTGCCCTGGGCATTGGCCTCAGCCTGGGGCTAATTTGCCTGACCAAGGGTCTGATGCTCGGACTTCTGCTTGGCAGCGTCTTGCTGATTTTTTTGCAGTGGGATACGCCCCGTCTATTGCGACAGTCCTACCTGTGGGCGGGGATTGCCTTGGGCAGCGCCCCCGTCGCGTTTTGGTATGCCGCCCAGTGGGGACACTATGGCGGCGAGTTTTTAGGCCGCAACCTGGTGCAACAGTCGGCCAGCCGCATCTGGACTTCTGTGGAGCAAAATGGCGGCCCGCCCTGGTATTACCTGCTGGAAGTGATTAAATTTGGCGTGCCCTGGGTGCTGTTTTTGCCAGCCGGGATTCGCCTCGCCCGCCACCATCTCATTTTTGGCTGGGCGAAGCTGGTGCTGGTGTGGAGTGGGGTCTATTTTGCGGCTATTTCGATCATGTCTACCAAGCTGCCGTGGTATGTGTTGCCGCTGTATCCGGCGCTGGCGCTGTTGGTGGGGGGCAAGCTGGCAGATCTGTGGCGAGAGGGGCGACAGGTGGGCGTGCGGCAGATGCCGGGAGAAGGCTATGCGCCGATTTGGGCATACTTGCTGGGTGGTCTGGGACTGGTGGGCGGGGCGGGCGCGGTCTATCTGGGCATGATCCAGCAGCCGCGCCAGGTGGATGTGGGCATTGTGCTGGGGGTGCTGGCGGCGGCGCTGACGGTGGCGGCGGTTCTCGTCAGGCGGCAGAATCCACAGTTCATCGGAGTGCTAATTTGGGGCATGTATCTCTCGCTGCTGCTGCTGATGTTGACGCCCCACTGGCTGTGGGAACTGGCAGAGGCGTTTCCGGTGCAGCCGGTGGCGGCGCTAGTGCAGCAGCACACGCCTGCGGGCGAAACGGTGTATACCTCCTATGGCGATCGCCGTCCGTCTCTAGAGTTTTACAGCGATCGCCGTGTACTGCCCGCCAACGCCCAACGCCTCCAGCGGTTGTGGACTAACGAGCCACAGGTGTATCTGTTGCTAGATGATACGGCACTGGGATCACTGAAGCTGCGCCAACGCCAGGTGTTGGGCACTGCTGAAGGATTGACGCTGGTGAAGCGAGTCCGCCCGCCAGTCCCAACGCCACCGCTATAGATCTGGGGAGGGATCAGAAGTCGCTATGCTGATGAACAGGATACGAAGTTACGGTCTGCATCGTCTGCACGATAGTCTGCATATTTTATAAAAGCTGAGTCCTATGAAAAAGGCGTTATATCTACTGGCGGCCATTAGCGATCGCGATTTTGAATGGCTCTTGCAGGCGGGCAAGCGGCAGGATTTGCCCAAGGGGGCAGTGTTGATCATGGAGGCCCAGCCAATCGATGCGCTGTATGTGGTGCTGGGCGGACGATTTGTGGTGTCCGTGGCGTCTCCAGAGGGCGATCGCCCGATCGCCGTGCTGTCT